>CABWZX010000005.1 GCA_902510025.1 uncultured Pelagibacteraceae bacterium
AAAATAGTATTGCCTGGGGTTGGTGCATTTGCAGATTGTAAAAAATCGATTTTTGATATTCAAGGCATGTATGATTCTTTAGAAGAATCAGTCCTGTCTAAAAAAATTCCATTTATGGGCATTTGTGTTGGGATGCAACTTCTAGCTGAAAAGGCAGAAGAATTTGGTACACATGAAGGTTTTGGATGGATACCTGGCTCAGTGGTTAAAATTACTGAGGCAGAGGGGTATAAAATTCCACACATGGGCTGGAACGAGGTTGATTTTAAAGAAAATCCTTTATTTCTAGGTTTAGAACAAAAAACAAACTTTTATTTTGTTCATAGTTATTATTTTGAGACAGCAAATTCTGAGGATACAGCCGCAACTACTAACTATCCCAACGTAATTACTGCAGCTGTCAAAAAAGACAATATTTTTGGAACGCAATTCCACCCTGAGAAAAGCCATAATAGTGGCCAGGTCATCCTCACTAATTTTTTAAAGTGGGATAACAAATGATCCTATTTCCTGCAATTGATTTAAAAGACGGCAAATGCGTCAGGCTTATACAAGGCGATTTTGAGCAATCAAAGGTATATAACGCATCTCCAGTTGATCAGGCAAAATTATTTGAAGATTTAGGAATAGAATGGTTGCATTGTGTTGATCTTGATGGAGCTCTAGAAGGTGTATCAAAAAATATAAAATGTATTGAAGAGATATGCGCTAAAACAAAACTAAAAATTCAATGCGGTGGCGGAATAAGAACAGAAGACCAAATAGTAAAATTATTAGACATCGGAATTTCAAATATAATTCTTGGAACAGTGACTTTTGAAGATGCAGATTTTTTTACTAGTATGGTGAATAAATTTCCAAATTTAATTTCTATAGCTCTTGATATTAAAAATGATCAAGTTGCAACGAAGGGATGGGTAGATGTTCGTAATATTGATCTAGATTCATTTTTAAATTCTATTAATGATATGAAAATTAATTCTATTATTTGTACCGATGTAATGAGAGATGGAATGAAAAAAGGCATCAATCATAAAATGTTAGAGAATATTATGAATAAGACAAATATTCCATGTGTTGCTTCGGGGGGTGTTTCTTCAGTAGATGACATTTCATTATTGAAAAAACAAAACTATAAATCATTAAAAGGGGCAATAGTTGGTAAAGCAATTTATGACAATGAATTTGATATTAAAAATGCTTTAGAGGTAATCGCATAACATGTTGAAAAAAAGAATAATCCCGTGTTTAGATGTTGATAATGGTAGAGTTGTTAAGGGGGTTAACTTTGTAGATCTTGTTGATGCAGGTGATCCTGTGGAACAAGCAAAAATATACAACGCTGAGGGCGCAGATGAACTGTGTTTTTTAGATATCACGGCTTCAAGTGATAATAGAAAAACACTTCTGGACGTTGTTCAAAAAACTGCTGAGAACTGTTTTATTCCACTTACAGTTGGAGGAGGAGTTAGAACACTCGACGATATTGCAAAACTGTTACATTCCGGGGCTGATAAGGTTTCTATTAATACGGCAGCTGTTCAGAATCGAAACTTAGTACGCGATGCTTCAAACAAATATGGCGCATCAACTATAGTTGTTGCTGTGGATGCAAAAAAAGTAAAAGACCAAAAGTGGCAAGTATTTACTCATGGAGGAAGAAAGGCCACAGATATTGATGTCATAGACTATTGCAATGAAATTGAAGAGCTTGGAGCTGGAGAAATTTTACTTACTTCTATGGATAGAGATGGAACAAAAACTGGATTTGATAATGATCTACTGCAGGCGATTACATCAAAACTTTGTATTCCAGTTATTGCTTCAGGTGGAGTTGGTAATCTTGAACATATGTATGATGGTGTTGCCATTGGAGGTGCAAGTGCATTATTAGCAGCTTCAATTTTTCACTTTGGAGAATACAGAATAGAAGATGTAAAAAGATATCTTGCTGATAAAAATATACCCGTTAGGATTTAGTTATGAAAGGTTATTGGATTGTAAAAGTTAATGTTTTAGACATGGAAAAGCAAAAAGAATATGCTTCTTATGCTGGTGAAGCTGTTAAAAAATTTGAAGGCAAGTTTTTAGTTCGAGGAGGGGAGCAGTCCACAAAAGAAGGAAAAGAATATCAAAGAAATGTAGTTGTTGAATTCCCATCTTACGAACAGGCTAAAAGCGCATATGAAAGCAATGAATATCAATCTGCAAAAAAAATTTTGGGAAATAATAAAGATAGAATTTTTGCGATTGTGGAAGGCACTCAATAATGAGCAATAAAGTAGAAGTTTTAGTGAGGTTATTTGAGACTATAGAAAAAAGATCAAATGATGATCCGAGTCAGTCTTACACTGCACAACTCTTATCTGAAGGAAAAGAAAAATGTATTGCGAAACTAAAAGAAGAATCTTTAGAAACAGTAGAAGCAGCTGAGAAAGATGAAGTTTCTCAAATTATATACGAATCTGCTGATCTGATTTATCATTTATTAGTTTTATGGAAAAAGTTTGATTTAACCCCTGATCAAATTTATACAGAATTAGAAAATAGGGAAGGTAAGACAGGAATTAGAAAATAGTGAGTTACGATAAAGAAAATATTTTTGCAAAAATCATAAGAGGAGAAATTCCTTGCGATAAAATTTACGAAGATGATTATGCATTATCTTTTGAGGATATAAGGCCACAAGCTCCTTCACACGCACTCATTATTCCAAAAGGAGAATACATCGATATTAATGATTTTAGTGCCAATGCTTCTGATGAAGAAATAGTAGGATTTAATCGAGCAGTTTCAATAGTTGCTGACAAGCTTGGTATTAGTGAGCAGTCTGGAGGTAATGGTTATAGGCTGATTACTAATGCAGGCAAAGATTCACACCAAGAAGTACCACATTTGCATTTTCACTTACTAGCTGGAAGACCTTTAGGTCCAATGGTTTTTCCAGAGTAACCAAAATATACATAGGTCAAATATGATGGATAATATTTCAGATAGCGATTTGATAGAGCTATTTAATAAAAACCAACTTTTTCGTTTATTTAATTTAACTGTTTTAGAAGTAAATACAAAAGAAGGTACAATCAAAGTTGAATTTGATGTCGATGAAAAATTTTGTAATCCAGCAGGAGATGTACAAGGTGGAATAGTTAGTGGCATGGTTGATGACGCTACAGCACTTGCATTTATTTTTCAAAATAAGTTTAGAAAAAGGCCTCCAACAATAGAACTGAAAACAAATTTTTTATATCCGACCAAACCTGGGAAAGTTATTGGATATGGTAATGTTGTGAAGTCAGGAAAAAATATTGTTTTTCTTGAAGGTAGCTTAGAACAAAATAATAAAACAGTTGTAACGGCTTCATCAACATGCGTAATTGCTGATATGCCACAGATTAATTTTAAAAAAATGATAGGAGATACAAATGCAAAATAAACAATGGATACTTTCTAGTTTTCCAAAAGGAGATATACAAGACGGAGATCTAGTGCTGCAAGAAAATGAATTAAGTGAACTAAAAGACAATGAAATTCTTATTAGAAATATTTATTTATCTTTAGATCCAGCTAACCGCGGTTGGATGAGTGGCCAAGCATCTTACGTTGATGCTATGCAAATAGGCGATGTTATGCGTGGGGGCACAATTGGTATTATAGAAGACTCAAAAAACGAAAAATTTAAAAAAGGCGAAATTGTTAATTGTATGGGAGGTTGGCAAGAATATCTCATTAGTGATGGCAAAGGTGTAAGAGTAATTCCACAAAATACCGGATTTCCATTAGATAGCTTTATGAGTGTTTTAGGTATGACTGGAATGACAGCATACTTTGGGTTACTAGATATCACTGATCCTAAAGAAGGAGAAACGTTAGTAGTTTCTGCAGCTGCAGGAGCTGTGGGTTCAATTGTATGTCAAATAGGAAAAATTAAAGGGTGTAAAGTCGTTGGAATTGCTGGTTCAGATGAAAAATGTGAATGGTTAACAAAAAATTTAAAGCTTGATGGTGCAATTAATCATAAAACTGAAAATGTAAGAAAAAGATTAAAGGAACTATGCCCTGATGGAATTGATATTTATTTTGAAAATGTGGGAGGTCCTATTACTGAAGCAGTTTTAACAAGAATGAATATCAAGGGACGCATTAGCTTATGTGGATTAATTTCAGGATACAATGCTGAATCATTAGTTCCAGGACCTGCCTGGGGGAATCTACTAATTAAAAGAATTAAATTACAAGGATTTATTATTTTTGATTACTACAAGCGAATGATGGAGTCTTTTATGGACCTTAGTCAATGGATAAAAGAAGGAAAGATTCAATATAAGAATGATATAGTTCCAGGATTAGAAAATGCATCTACATCGATTAAGAAACTATTTTCTGGAGAGAATAAGGGTAAGCTAATAATTCAAGTTTCTGAAGATCCCACAAGTTAAATTTATTGAGGGTAAAAAATAAAATTAAATAGGTAGCTATCATTATTGGTAGGATTACGATGAAATTTATTTAAATCTATCTCTTTAATTTGGATAATTTTTTTATTCATTAAAACACAGCACTTGTAGCCCAATTTTTCTACAGAAGATATCTGATCTTCTATGGGAATTTGATTATGCTTTTCCTCCATCTCAATCACCATTGTAGGTTTAAATTTGTTTATTGTTTCTTGAGCTCCTTCAATAACCTCATGTTCATGACCTTCAACATCAATTTTAATAAAATCAACATCTAAGAAATTATATTCATCTAAACATTTAGCTTCTATAGATATGCTTTTATGTTCACCTTGTACTTTGATTGAACTTAAAGATGCTCCTTGATTTGAAAACCCTTTACTCCCCTTAGGTATGAGTAAATCTACTGATCCGGATTTATTTGAAAGAGCGATGTTATAACTGTTTACATTTTTAATTTTTATATTTTTTAAAGCATTAAAAATTTTTGGATTTGGTTCAAATGATTCTACTTGTTTGGCGTATTTTGATAACCAGTAGCTCCACACTCCAACATTTGCACCAATATCTATTGCTCTATTGCAATTAACTAATAAGTTTGGAATTATTTTTATTTCCTTTTCGCCTTTTCTTTTTTCACGCCAGGCCCTCTCCCTTATTCTTAGCCAGTCAGGAACAATAAAATCCCTAACCTTTTCCTCAAGGGTTTTTGGAGGAATCCATTCTTCATTTCCCATCTTAATTTATAATCGTGCACCGTACTTTTGAATAATTTGAGATGCCAATTTTACACCTTTGTTACCGCATTCTTGAAGAGTCTTATTATTGATATACTCTAATAAAAATCCCGCAGCAAAAATATCCCCAGCTCCTGTTGTATCGACAAGTTTTTCAATTTTTTCTGGTTCAATCGTAATAGATTCATTATTCAATATTATTTGTGCTCCATTTTCACCACGAGTTATTGCAAAAATTTTATTAAGACTCTTCATTTGATCAATTGCTGCATTTAAATTTTCAACTTCGAAGAGTGCTTTAGCTTCTTCCTCATTTGCAAAAACTATATCTGCATCATCTTCAACAAGTTTTCTAAAACTTTCCCTAAATCTTTCAATACAGAACACATCAGAAACACTAAATGCTACCTTTTTTCCATTATTCTTAGCACACTCTGTTGCTTTTTTAATCGCAATTTGAGCATCGTCTAAATCCCATAAATACCCTTCAAGATATGTAATGCTAGAATTTTTTATGACTTCTTCATTAATATCTTGTGAATTTAATTTTTGAGATATGCCAAGGTAAGTACTCATTGTCCTCTGTGCGTCAGGAGAAACCATTACTACACACCTGCCTGTTTCTGCTTCATCGGATTGAGGAGTATTTGCGAAGTGAACTTGTTCCTTTGTTAAACCTTCAACAAACTTATCACCCATTTCATCTTTGCCGACTTTTCCAATAAATGCAGTTTTAATTTTATTCTGCGCAAGACAAACAATAGAATTTGCTACAGATCCGCCAGATACAGTTGTTTTAATTTCCAAGTTGTTAGAAATTTTTTTTACACTTTCTAGATCAACCAAGGACATTAATCCTTTTCTAATATCATGTTCTACTAAATATTGATCATCAATGTCAGCGATAACATCAACTATTGAATTTCCTATTCCGACTATATCAAAATTTTTATCTACCATTTTTCTACCCAAGGTCTTAAGTCTAATTCCTGTGTCCAAGCATTTCTCGGTTGTTTATGAAGCATAATATAATTTTTTGCAATGTCATCAGGATTCATAAGACCGTCTATTTTCTTTTTTTCTTTAACATAATCTGGAAAAAGTTTTTGTATCCAAGGAGTGTCTATTGCACCATCAATGATAACATGGGCCACATGGATTCCTTTGGGACCTAGTTCTCTAGCCATGCTTTGCGCTAAAGCTCTTTTAGCGTGTTTTGCACCAGCAAAAGCTGCAAAGCCATCACCACCTCTTACACTTGCAGTTGCACCAGTAAAAATAATTGTACCTTTTTTTCTAGGGATCATCTTTTTAGCAACTTCTCTACCCATCAAAAATGCTCCAAAAGCAGCCATTTCCCAAACTTTATAGTATTTTTGTGATGTTGTTTCTTTAATTCCAAATCTGATATTTGCACCTATATTGTATACTGCCACTTCAATCTCACCAATTTCATTTTCAATCTTATTAATTAAATTAGTTACATCTTCTTCTTTGCGTGCATCTAAAGAAAATGGGTGACAAATACCACCAAAGTCTTCTATCTCTTTTTTTAATGTAGTAAGTTCTTCACCTGATCGTCTTGCTACAACTGCTGTTAAGCCTTCTTTAGCAAAACCTCTTGCAACTGCCGATCCTAGGCTAGTCCCTACTCCTATCACTAAAGCTACTTTTTTTGTCATTTTTATTTATATATTTATAAAATTCTATCAGTTTGAATTGATCACTCAAAGACAATTAATACTAAACTACGCTTTTTTTGTTTTAATTGGAGACTTTCGATTTGGATAGCAGGTTTTACAAATTTTACACTCTATGCCATAACAACTTCTTGCGGTACAAAATTCCCTTCCATAATAAATTATCTGTAAATGAAGTTTGTTCCATGATTTTTTAGGAAATAACAATTTTAAATCTTTTTCAGTTTGCTTAACATTTTTTCCACTAGTTAAACCCCATCTTTGAGCTAAACGATGTATATGAGTATCAACCGGAAATGCTGGATGACCAAATCCCTGTGACATTACCACACTTGCAGTCTTATGACCTACGCCTGGTAATTTTTCAAGTTCTTCAAAATTTTCAGGTACATTTCCATTAAATTTTTTTACAAGAATTTTAGACAAATTAGAAATTGCTTTTGATTTTTGAGGGGCCAAGCCACAAGGTCGTACTATGCTATATATGGTTTTCACAGGAATTTTTTTCATTTTAATTGGATTGTTTGCTTTTGCAAAAAGCGATGGTGTTATTTTATTTACTCTATCATCAGTGCATTGTGCACTTAATAAGACTGCAATTAGTAATTCAAATTGATTTTTATGTTTAAGTGGAATTGGGACTTTGGGATATTTATGATTTAAAATTTTTAGAACTGAACTTGCTCGCTCATTTTTATTCATTGAATTTTTTTAAAGACCTAAAACATCAACCATAGAAAATAATCCAGGTTTTTTACCCTGCCCCCATTTAACTGCATAAATTGCTCCTGAAGCAAAAATTCCGCGATCATTTGCCTTATGTTGAAGATTAATTGTTTCATCGGCACTACAAAAAATTACTTCATGATTTCCAACTGTTTCACCTTTTCTAAATGAAGAAAAAACTATTTTATTTTTTGCTTCTTTTCCTTTTGTATTGAGACGGCTTATTTTTTTTACCTTATCTAGTTTAAGATTTCTTCCTTTCGCAGCAGCGCCACCCAACATAAGAGCTGTTCCAGAGGGAGCATCGATTTTATGTTTATGATGTTCTTCATTAATTTGAATATTGAATGACGCATCAAGTTTTGATGCAGCCTGTTTTACAAGGGTTTCCAGTAAATTAACTCCTAAACTCATATTGCCTGATTTAATAATTGTTGCATGTTTAGAGGCATATTCAATTTTTTTTAACTGTTTATTTGATAAACCAGTTGTTCCTATAACATGCACTATTCTTGCTTGGGCAGCATATTTTGAATGATCTACAGTTGCATGAGGAAGTGTAAAGTCAATAACAGCGTCAGTATTTGCAAATAAATCAATGATGTTGTCAGAAATTTTAATACCTACATTTTTTGTTTTTAAAATTTTTCCTATATCTTGCCCTAAATTTCTGTGTCCTGAAACTTCTAAGGCACCAACAAGTTTTAATCCTTTGTCACTTAAGACTTTTTTAATAATTGTTTGCCCCATACGTCCTGAAGCGCCGGTGACAACAACTTTAATTTTTTTCATTTTTCTAAGATAGATTAATTAATAGTAAAAAGTAAGTATTATTACTTTTTAGATTTCCAAAATTCTTTAGCTTTACTGAAAAAAGCTGCACTTAATGGAGTTTCTTTCTCACTACTAATCTCTTGAAATGATTTTAGAATATCTGTTTGCTTTTTATTTAAGTTTGTAGGAGTTTCTACTTTAGCTTGAATATATAAGTCACCGAAATGTCCTCCACGAACATGTGGCATACCTTTCGATTTTAATCGAAACTGATCACCCGATTGGGTTCCCTGTGGAATCTTAAGTCTTGCTTTTCCTCCATCAATTGTAGGAACATCTATTGAACCTCCAATTGCGGCATCAACCATTGCAATAGGGATTTCAGCAAATAAATTTTCATCTTCTCTTGCAAAAATATTATGTTCATTAACATTAACAAATATATATAAATCCCCTTGTTGACCCCCATTAGGTCCTGCCTCACCTTCACCTGAAAGCCTAATTCTAGAACCATCATCCACACCTTGGGGTATTTTTACCATAAGACTTTTTGATTTTTGAATTCTACCCGATCCTCTGCATGGACTGCAGGGATTAGATATCATGGAACCAGATCCTTGGCATTGAGGACATGTTTGTTGAATGGAAAAAAATCCTTGCTGTGACCTTACTTGACCCTGTCCTGCACACATTTGACATGTAACAGGCTGACTGCCTTTAGCTGCTCCTGAACCAGAACAATCTTCACATCTAATCTGAGTAGGAATTTTGACTTTATATTTTTTGCCTTCATAAGCCTCTTCGAGTGAGACACTTATATCGTATCTTAAGTCTGACCCACGATTACTGGCTTTTCTTCTCCTGCCTCCACCACCAAAGAAAGATGAATCACCAAAAAAGTCATCAAAAATATCTTGGAAGGCTGATGATGAAAAATCAAATCCAAATCCACCACCTTGACCTCCAGCACTACCATCAACAGCAGCATGACCAAATTGATCATAAGCTGATCTTTTTTCTGAATCTTGAAGAATTGCGTAAGCTTCACTTGCTTCTTTAAATTTTGTTTCTGCCTCGGCATCACCTTGATTGCGATCAGGGTGATATTGCATAGCAAGCTTTCTATACGCTTTTTTTATTTCTGATTCATTTGCGGATTTTGAAATTCCAAGAACTTCGTAATAATCTCTTTTTGACATAAGCTTTCCTGCTTACGCTTGCTTCGTATCGTCTTTTACTTCTTCAAATTCTGCATCAACAACTTTTTCATCTTTTTTTTCTGAATCTGGTCCTTGTTGACCGGCATCATTCTGTGGTTGAGGATTTTCTTGTTGCTGCGCCTTATACATAGCTTCGCCAAGTTTCATTGAAGATTGAGTTAATGCCTCAAGTCCCTTTTTAATTTGTTCTATATCATCTGACTCTAGAGATTCTTTTAGAGATTTAATATCATTTTCAATTGCTGTTTTTTCTTGATCAGAAACCTTATCGCCAAATTCTTTTAGGTTTTTCTCAGCAGAATGAACCATTGTATCAGCCTGGTTTTTCGTATCTATAACTTCACGTTTTTTCTTATCTTCTTCAGCATTAGACTCGGCCTCTTTGACCATCTTGTCTATCTCTTCTTCAGAAAGACCACCGGATGCCTGAATCTTTATCTGTTGCTCTTTTCCAGTACCCTTATCTTTGGCGGAGACATTAACAATACCATTAGCATCAATATCAAATGTTACTTCAACTTGAGGTACACCTCTTGGAGCAGGAGGAATTCCAACCAAATCAAAGTTTCCAAGTAATTTATTATCTGCTGCCATCTCTCGTTCGCCTTGACAAACTCTTATGGTCACCGCAGTTTGGTTATCCTCGGCTGTGGAAAAAACCTGGCTTTTTTTTGTAGGAATTGTTGTGTTTTTATCAATAAGTTTTGTAAATACTCCTCCAAGAGTTTCAATTCCTAGAGATAGAGGAGTTACGTCCAAAAGAAGAACGTCTTTAACGTCCCCCTGAAGGATACCAGCCTGTATTGCAGCTCCCATAGCAACAACTTCATCAGGATTTACCCCTTTATTAGGCTCCTTGCCAAAGAAATTTTTTACAGTTTCAATCACTTTTGGCATTCTTGTCATTCCACCAACCAGAACGATCTCATCAATTTCTGCAGCACTAAGTCCAGCATCTTTCAATGCTGCCTCACAAGGCTTAATTGTTCTTTCTATTAAATCATCTACAAGAGTTTCTAATTTAGCACGAGTAACTTTTATATTTAGGTGTTTTGGTCCTGATTGATCTGCTGTTATAAAAGGTAAATTAATTTCAGTTTGTGCAGTTGAAGATAATTCAATTTTTGCTTTTTCTGCAGCTTCTTTAAGCCTTTGAAGAGCAAGTTTGTCTTGTTTAAGATCTACACCATTTTCTTTTTTGAATTCATCTGCAAGATATTCTAATAGTCTTGCATCAAAATCTTCACCTCCTAAAAATGTATCACCATTTGTAGACTTTACTTCAAACACTCCATCACCAATTTCTAGAACTGAAATATCGAAAGTTCCACCACCTAAATCATAAACAGCAATGGTTTTACCATCTTTCTTATCAAGTCCGTATGCTAAAGCGGCAGCAGTAGGTTCATTAACAATTCTTTCAACTTCCAATCCAGCAATCTTACCCGCATCTTTTGTAGCTTGTCTTTGAGCATCATTGAAATAAGCTGGAACTGTGATTACAGCTTTTTCAACTTTCTCTCCTAAATAACGTTCAGCGTCTTCTTTTAGTTTTTGTAGTATAAATGCTGAAATTTGAGAGGGTGAATATTTATTAGCATTTGATTCTACCCAAGCATCACCACTTTCTGATTTTATAATATTAAATGGAACCATATCAGCATCTTTTTTAACCATTGGATCTTCAAAAGATCTTCCTATTAGACGCTTAATAGCAAAAAAAGTATTTTCAGGATTAGTTACTCCTTGTCTTTTTGCTGGCTGGCCTACCAGTCTCTCATCTTCACTTCCAAAACTTACTATAGAAGGAGTTGTTCTAGACCCTTCAGCATTTTCAATCACTTTTGGATCTTTACCATCCATTATAGAGATACAACAGTTAGTTGTTCCTAAATCTATTCCAATAACTTTTGCCATTATTTTAATCTTTCCTTGTAATTGTTGTACATATGGGAACTAACTATTGTTCCTACAACCCCTAGAATAAACAATTTTAATTTTTGAATTTAATAATTATCTATATGATTTTATTAGCTTTTTTGCTTTGATACTCCAACTAAAGCAGGTCTAAGAAGACGCTCTCCAATTTTATAGCCCTCTTGAACCACTTCTACAACAGTTCCAGGTTCTTTATCTTCAGATTCAACTTCAAACATAGCTTGGTGCATATTTGGGTCAAAGTTAGCGTCTAATGATTCAATTTTCTGAATTTTAAATTTTTCAAAAATCGTAATAATCTGCTTTTCTGTTAATTCTATTCCCTCAACAAATTTTGAAATATTCTCATCATCATCTTTAAGCTTATCATTTTTTATTGAATTTAGAGCTCTTTGAAGATTATCAAGTATTGATAAGGTTTCTTTAGCAAAGTTTGAAATAACATAGTTGCTAAGATCTTCTTTTTCCCTTTCATAACGTTTTCTAAGGTTTTCAGTTTCTGCTAGGATTCTTAAAATTCTATTTTCAGCATCCTCAAGCTTTTCTTCAACTGATAGATCTTGTAACTTTTCTTCCTGAATTTCTTTATTGACATCTTTTTCACTGTCAACTTTATTAGATTCAACTCTATCTTTATCTGTTTTACTTTTCTTTTTATTCATCACATTTATTTTAATTAATCAATATGTAATGATCTAAACTATAGTCGTCAAGACCCTGTGTAACCAATCGTATTTGCCATTGTAATTAGTGGTTTAAATGGTACTCTTCAAAGATAATAATTTGCGAGCATTTATGACAATCATTAGAAAATTTATTTTATTATCCGCTACTATTGGCCTTTTCATTATTTCAAATGTAAATGCTAAAAATATTGAAGATTTTGGCTGGTCTTTTGAAAATGATTTTCTTGAAGTTTACTCTTCTATTGCGCATGATGAGCCCAATAAATGTCAACCTAACATTAATGAATTTCAGGTAGAAAAAAACATTAGACCTCTATGGAACGATGCTGTTCTTAAAACGCCAGACATCTATAATTTTGGAAATGATCAATTAAATAATATTGTAAACAATCAACATCTGCCAATAATTCAACATGAGTTGATGAATGATGATTGTGATACGGATAGATACGAACAATTTACTTACTGCCCAACAAGCAAAGAGATTGTGCAATATGAGATTGATATGTTTATTTCGCCAGAACAACTTCTAAATAATGTTCATTGGAATCAAGATAGTGAATATTTTATAGGTCATTCGAATGATGAGATATTATTAAAATCAAGTTATTGGCAGGGTCCCAGTACACGCATCCTGGCATATAATGAGAGGACAGAAATTTTAAGAGAAACGCAACTTATTCCTATTCGCATAACAGATACAGAAGTCAAAGGCGTAATCCGTCATAAATTTTTGAGAATGGTAAACGGAAATAGCCCATACAATCTATGTCCTAATATTTAAATTTGAGTGATCTTATTAATAAATTAGTAGTTGCTAGTCATAATGAAGGCAAAGTTCGTGAAATTAATGCTATTTTAAAAAAGCAGCGTATTAAAACCATATCATTAAAAAAATTTAATATTAATGAACCAAGAGAAACCGGATTAACTTTTAAAGAAAACTCTATTCTTAAATCCAGAAATGCATCTATAAAAACCAATCTTCCCGCAATCGCAGATGATAGCGGACTTTGTGTTCCTGTTATTGATAACGAACCTGGTATCTATTCTGCAAGATGGGCCGGTAAAAGCAAAGATTTTAGCTTAGCAATGAATAAGATTGAAAACAAAATGAAAACAGTTTGTGGCATGGGAAAAAAAGATAGAAGGGCATTTTTTGTATGTGTGCTCAGTTTATATTTTCCAGATCATAATTACAAAGTTTTTGAAGGAAAAATTTATGGTCATCTTCAATTTCCTCCTCAAGGAAATAATGGGTTTGGATATGACCCCATTTTTGTTCCTAATGGATTTGTAAAAACTTTTGGTGAAATGAAATATAGCTTTAAGGAAAGAATAAGTCACAGGGCTAAAGCTTTTCAAAAATTAAATAAATATATAAAAAAAATTTAAATTAATTACTAACTTTATAAAGCTTTTCATTCTTTACTCTGTATATACTTGGATTCCTTTCAATATTACCATTTAAATAGAATTTAAATTTTCCATTAATTCCTCTAAAACCTTGTTTTGAAGTTAGTGAAGAAACATTTATAGGTTTTTTATTTGCATTAAGTCCTATAACCATACCAACAGCATCATAGGCTAAACTAGCTATAGGATGAGGTTTTTGATTAAATATTTCTAAATATTCCTGTTTAAAGTTTGCTGTTGATTCACGGTCAAGACTTGTAAACAGTGAATTATTTAAACCTGGTTCTTTGATAATTGAATCCTTGTTCCAAACCGAATTTCCTAAATATTGAATTTTCTTTGGATCAACATCATAATAAGGCAATATAGAACTGATCATGGATAGTTGTTTGAAGCTTTCTACGCCAATAAATAAAGAGTCAAATGGCAGATCTCCAAAAGTATCAAGATTTTTAAGGCGTTTAACTTCTTTTTTTGATGACTCAGTATTAAGTATCTCTAGTTCTTTAATTTTCAGTCCAAGATTAATTTTTCTTTGATCATATTCTGATATGTTTTTTGAAATTTCATAAAAATCTGGATTACTTGGATTATACATGATTATTTTAACCAGTTGAGATAGATTACTATTGTGAAATTTTGTAATTTCATTTTTAATTCTTTTCCCATAATCATTGTTAGGAAGAATAGCTGCAAGTTTTTTATTTTCTGACTTTGTAGAATATTCTAAAATTGATTGAACTTCATCTTCAAGGGTAAGCCCAAATATATATAAATTATTTTGCGTCACTTCGGTATTATTTGAAAAAGTAATAATTTGTATATTTTCATCTTTTGCTAATGGTTGAATTTTTAATATATTTTTTGAAAAAATAGGACCTAAGATAATATCTATATCTTCATTTAAAAGACTATAGAAATTCTTTGTTATGTCATCTTCATTTCCAGTATCTCGAACAAAAAATTTAATATTTTTATTTTGAGTCTTATTTAGTGCCAGCTGAGATGCATTTAATAATGAATTTCCAATTTGATAATGCTTTCCTGTAAGTGGAAGCATCATTCCTATTTTAATAGTTTTGTTTTTTATATCAGTAATAGGCTCCAGAATAGGCTCAGGAGATAGTTCTTCGATAGTTTTTGTGATTTCAGTTTCATCTGTTTTTAAAATATTTTCCGTAGTTTGATGAGTTTTAATTGTATCATTTTTTGTTTGTACTGGCGTTGTTTCACATCCAAATAATATTAAAGAAATAAAAAAAATGAATATTATGATATTGTTTTTTAATGATAGTAGTATGACTAATAATTTTGATATAAAATTTATTAATGAACGACTTAACAGAGAAAATATTGAATCTGGCCTATATGTTGTTGCAACTCCAATAGGCAATCTTTCGGACATAACCATAAGAGCTTTAAGCATAATATCTTCCTCCAATTTAGTTCTATGTGAAGACACTAGAATTAGCAAAAAATTAACATCTAAATATGGCATAAAATGTTCAATGCGATCATTTCATCTAAATAATTCCAAAAAAATGATTGATACGGTTCTTCCTATGTTAAAATTAAACCAAATTATTTCATTAATTTCTGATGCTGGAACTCCTACCATTTCTGATCCTGGATTTGATCTTATTCAGGCGTGTATTGAAAACAATATTAAGGTTTGTTCCATACCTGGACCATCTGCAGTTATAGGAAGTCTAGTTAGTTCAGGAATTTCAACAGAACAATTTTCTTTCTTGGGATTTGTGCCGCGTGATAATAAGACAAAAAAAATATTTTATGAAAGAATTTCTAACTCAAGGGAGACTATTATTTTTTTTGAATCTCCTAAGCGGATAATAAAAACATTAAAAGATCTTCAATTTTTTTTAGTAGATAGAAAAGTTGCATTAGTTAGAGAGCTTACAAAAAAAAATGAAGAGATAATAAATGATAATATTACAAATGTTCTAACGAATCTTGAAAAAAGAGAAAAAATTTTAGGTGAAATAACAGTTGTAATCAGTGCAAGTACTTCAAAAAACTTAGCAGAAATTTCTGATCAGCAAATATTAGGTTTTGTAAAAGATTTAGAAATAGAAAAATTGGCCATTTCAACAATAGCAAAATTAGTTGCTGAAAAATATGAAGTTTCAAAAAGAAGAGTTTATCAATTGATTATTGAAAATAAGAGATAAATATAAAATTGTTAAGACACTGAATATTGTTTATATTGTTATTTATGGACACTAGAATAAATTTTTTTTATAAATTAATTATCTTATTTTCTTTATTTTTTTTAATTTCACATTGTACTCCTCAAGTTATAGTTGGAACAGCATCGACAGCCGTTGCTGTTTCTCAAGAAGAGAGATCTATAGGTGAATTTGTAGACGATACATTAATTAAAGCTCAAATCAAAAATTTGTATTTTGATACAAATGAAAATATTTTTTTCAATGTCGATGTAGAAGTAACGCAAGGAAGAGTTTTATTAACAGGGACAGTTGATAATAGTGATTTAAGAATTGAAGCTACAAGGATGGCTTGGAGCATTGATGGAATCGAGACAGTAATAAATGAATTGCAAATTAGTAATGACGACAATATTTTAGATTTTGCTGATGATTTAGTGATGAGTTCTAAGATAAAAGCAAGTTTACTTCTTAAATCTGAATTGCCATATCTTAATTACAGTATTGAAACAGTAAATGGAATTGTTTATATCATTGGGATTGCGCAAAGTGAAGAAGAGCGTCAATCTGTTATAGATTTAGGTAGATCAGTCTACGGTGTAGTAGATGTTATTGATTACATTAATGTAAAATCTAATACATATTAAAGTTATATATGAAAATTGGATTTCAGATGGATCATATAAAAGATCTAAATTTTTTGACAGATAGTACCTTACCTATTATTTATGAATCACAAAAAAGAAAAAATGTAAATTATATATTCCATCCAAGAGAGCTTTATTTAAAAAACGATAAAGTATTTGCATTAGCTAATTCTATAAGTTTTTCATCTTCCAATTATCAAAAATATAAACTAGGTAAGAAAGAAAAATTATTATTAGATTCGTTGGATTTTCTTTTTATTCGTCAAGACCCACCATACGACATGTCGTATATTTCATCTATGCATTTACTGGAATTAGTAAATTCTAAAACTAGAATTATTAATAATCCTAAAGGAATTCGTAATGCACCAGAGAAGCTACTAATGCTTAAATTTCCCAAACTAATACCTCCTACTTTAATTACTAAATCTAAAGATGAAGCTAATAAGTTTATGACCCAATATAGTCAATGTGTTATTAAACCATTATATGGCAATGGTGGAGAAGATATATTTTTCTTAAGTAAAAAAGATAAAAACTACAATCAGATCCTAGAAGCTTTTTTGAAAAAAAATAATGAACCTTTTATAATTCAAAAGTTTTTATCTGAAATTAAAAAAGGGGATAAACGGATTATTTTAATTGATGGCAATCCAGTAGGAGTTGTTAAACGAATGCCAAAAGGAAAGGAAATTAGGTCAAATATTCACGTTGGAGGACAATGTGTAAAGACTCTCCTATCTAAAAGAGATTTACTAATTTGTGAATCTATTAAAAAAGAGCTAATTGATAATGGTCTATTTTTTGTAGGTATAGATGTGATAGGAAATTTTTTGACAGAAATAAATGTCACTTCCCCAACATGTATTCAGGAAATTAAACAATTATATAAAATTGATATTGCTAAAATAATTTGGGATAAGCTCTAAATTTTCTGTTACAATTTATTTTAAATATAAAGTAGGGACATAATGAGTATTCAGGCTCAAATTTTAAATTCTATTCTAAGAAAATTTGTTAAGTCTCAAGGACAAAAACAAAAAGAGTATTCATATACGGATGCAAGAAAATTAATGAATCAACCTGGCTATGAAGATCAAAATACTAATTTTGTTTCAAAATTTTTAGCAAAAAAAATTTTCGGCAAAAAACAATCAAATATTAATATAGAGGAAATTTATTTAGATAATATTCGGACATTAAAGTTTAGCAGTTCTTCTTTTACTACAAATAAATGTATTTTATATTTCCATGGCGGCGGATATATTGCAGGATCGCCTGAAACTCATCAAAATTTTCTTACGCATCTTTGTAAGACTTCTAAAATTCCAATATATGCCATTGACTATTCTCTTGCACCTGAAAAACCATACCCAGCTGCTTTAAATGATGCAGTATCAAGCTATCAATCAATTTTAAAGATTGGTTATAATCCAGAAAATATTTTTATAGGCGGAGATTCTGCTGGAGGTAATCTAACTTTAGTATGTGCACTTAAGCTACAAAAAACTAATCAAAAATTGCCATCAAAACTATTCCTTCTTTCTCCTTGGACAGATCTTACTGCCAGTGGCGAAAGTGTAAAATTTAACGCTGAAAAAGATCCATATTTGTCTTACGATAATTTTCTTACAACAGGAGAATCTTCAAAAACAGCAGTTCAAGACTGGTATGCTCCAGGGCAAGATTATAGTGATCCAATGATTTCTCCTGTATTTGCAGATTATGAATCTTTTCCAGAAACATTAATACAAGTTAGCGACATTGAAATTTTATTGAGTGATGCAATTAACTTGAGGGAGAAGCTTAAAAAAAATAACAATAGCGTTAGTCTTAAAATCTATAAAAATGTTCCTCATGTTTGGCAGGTATTTGGTTTTTTACCTGAAGCTAAAGAGGCAACAATGGAAATAAGTAATTTTCTTAATAGCTAGCTTTTATATGCAGCTAATGCTGCAAGGTTTACGATGTCTGCAACATTGGCGCCATGAGGAGCAATTTGAATTCTTTCTTTAAAACCTACTAAATAAGGACCTACGAGATTACCACCACCTAATTCTTGAAGCATTTTTGTTGAAATACTTGCACTATGAATAGCAGGCATAATTAGTAAATTCGCTGGTCCTGTAAGTTTACAGAAAGGATAAAGTTTCATTAAATTTTCATTAAGCGCAATATTAGCTCCCATTTCACCATCATACTCAAAATCAACATTTCTCTCATCTAAAATCTTGATAGCATCTTTCATATACACAGATCTTTCTGTAAATGGTTTTCCAAAATTAGAATATGAAACCAGTGCAGCTCTAGGTTCTATCCCAAAAACATCTCTTACAACTTCAGCACTTTCTTGGGTAATATTAGCAAGCTGTTTTGCATTAGGCATATCATGAACATTAGAATCGGCAACAAATATTGTTCTGCCATTACATAACATTACAGTCATACCTAAAATTGTTTTATTTGGAATCGGATCCAAAACATATTCGATACTTTCTAGCGAAGCAGCATAACTTCTTGTTAATCCACATATCATAGCATCTGCATCATTAAGTGAAACCATGCATGCCGCAAAAACATTTCTTTCATTACTCAATAGTTCAAGGCAATCCTTTTTTAGAAACCCTTTCCTTTGTAATCTTCCATAAATGTGTTCAGCATAGCGATCATGTTCAGATTTATTTCTTGTGCTATGTATTTCCATTTGATCAAAGAAATCTAATCCAATATCAGACATTTTTTGTTTAATAATTTCTTCTCTGCCAATAAGAATTGGTGTGCCCATACCATTATTAAGAAAAATAGCAGCGGATCGAATCATGTCTTCTTCTTCACCTTCGGTAAAAATAACTCTCTTAGGGTTTTCTTTTACTTCTTGAAATATTTTTTGTAATAATCCTTCTGAAGGATTGAGCCTAGCTGAAAGATCGCTTGCATATTGATCCATATCCACAATAGCCTTTCTTGCAACACCAGTTTCCATGGCAGCTTTTGCAACAGCAGGAGGAACCTTACTGATAAGTCTTGGATCAAATGGTGATGGTATAATGTAGTCTGGTCCATATTGTGGTCTTTGACCCGGATAAGCGTTTGCTACTTCATCTGGCACATCTTCTTTAGCAAGTTCAGCAATTGCTTTAGCAGCTGCAATTTTCATTTCCAAGTTAATTGTGGTGGCTCTAACATCTAATGCACCTCTAAATATGTAAGGAAAACCTAAAACATTGTTTACTTGATTAGGATAGTCAGATCTGCCTGTTGCTATTATGGCGTCTGGTCTACATTCTTTGACAACTTCAGGAAGTATTTCTGGTTCTGGATTAGCCATGGCAAAAATAATGGGTTTTTCAGACATAGATTTTGCCATTTTTTCGGTTACTATATTTCCTTTTGATAATCCAAAAAAAACATCGGCTCCCTTTAAAGCATCTTCAAGAGATCTTTTTTTTGTTTTAATAGCATGGGCAGATTTCCATTGGTTAATATTTTCCTTCCTTTCAGTGTGAATCACGCCTTTGGTATCACATAAAATTCCATTTTTATTTGGCAGACCCATCGACTTCAAAAGTTCTAAACATGCAATGCCTGCAGCACCTGCTCCATTAATAACAATATTAACGTCAGACAATTTTTTATCTACCAAGTCTAAGGCATTAATAAGTGCAGCTGCAGAAATGATGGCTGTTCCATGCTGATCATCATGAAATATAGGTATATCCATCGATTCTCTTAACGTATCTTCTATAATAAAACAATCAGGGGCTTTAATGTCTTCAAGGTTAATGCCTCCAAAAGAAGGACCAAGAAATTTCACAGAATTAATAAATTCGTTAGTGTCTTCAGTATCAACTTCTAAATCAATAGAATCTATATCTGAAAATCTTTTAAAAAGAACTGATTTACCTTCCATAACAGGTTTCGAAGCACTTGCACCTAAATTACCTAGACCAAGAATAGCAGTTCCATTTGATACAACTGCCACTATATTTCCTTTACTTGTATAGTCATAAACTGAGCTTTCATCTTCAGCTATTGCATTAACAGGAGCTGCAACCCCCGGCGAATATGCAAGAGATAAATCTCTTTGTGTTGATAAGGGCTTAGTAGGCTTTATTTCAATTTTTCCAGGTTTTCCTTGGGCATGGAACAATAATGCTTCCTTTTCACTAAAATGTTCTTCTCTATCTTTTTTTGACATAATCTTTCTCTGCGCCTAGTTATATAGGTTTTTACCTGCTATTCAAATTCAAAACCTATATAATAAGGGACGTTATAGATTCTTAATTTTGACGTTATTTAGATCAAAATATATTAATAAACAACAAAGATATGAACGTTCTTAGATCTTCAGCAATATATTCATTTTTTACATTTTTGAGCAGAATTTTTGGATTTTTAAGAGACATTTTAATTGCTAATTTTCTTGGTGCTGGTTTTTTAGCAGATATTTTTTTTGTAGCCTTTAGATTTCCAAACACATTTAGAAGAATATTCTCAGAAGGTGCATTAAATTCTGCATTTGTGCCAATTTATTCAAAATTAGTATTAGGAACAGAAAAAGATGAGTCGGGGAAATTTGTAGGTAATATCATATCAATTTTAACTTTATCTACCCTATTAGTAGTAATTTTAGTTGAATTATTTATGCCCACCTTCTTGCAGTTGATAGCTCCAGGGTTTGTTTCAGATGAAGAAAAATTTTCTCAACTAGTTCACACTTCTCGTATTATATTTCCATTTCTTGTATTGATAAGTATTTCTTCAATATGTTCTTCTATATTAAATGCAAATGGAAAATTTGCACTTTCAGCAGCATTGCCAATAATCTTAAATATCATTTTGTGCTTATCACTAATTTTTTCTTATTATTTTTCAAATAACTTTTTAGAATTTTTATCCTGGGGAGTTTTAATTGCAGGGATTATACAAGTTCTATTTTTATTTTTTTCTATAAAATCTAATAAAATAATTGTTCTTTTTACTAGAAAAATATCTCATTCGGTCAAAAGTTTTTTTAATTTATTTTTTCCAAGCTTCTTTTCATCAGGTTTGCTTCAGATCAATATATTAATTGGAACAATTATAGCTTCATATGAATCGGGTGCAGTATCTTATTTATATTATGCAGATCGAATTTATCAGCTGCCATTAGCATTAGTTGGCATTGCTCTCGGCATTGCATTATTGCCAAGCATTTCAAAGAAAATAAAAGAGAATTCATTATCAGAAGTTAATGATACGATTGAAAAAACTATTAAATTTGCACTCGTGTTTACCATACCAGCATCTGTAGGCCTTTATTTTATACCTGACATTATTGTACAAGTTTTATTTGAGCGAGGAGAATTTAATAGCTTTGCTACCAATGAAACTTCTATGGCATTAAAAATGTTTTCATTAGGATTAGTAGCTTTTGTTTTGGTAAAAATACTAACGCCCGTCTTTTTTGCTTATGAAAATGCAAAACTACCTTTAATTATTTCATTGTTTAATTTAATTATTAATACCACTTTAAGCATTCTCTTCTTTTATCACATTGGATTTATCGGGATAGCTTTAGCCACTTCTATTTCTGCTTGGTTAAATGTATTAGTGCTTTATATATTTTTATCTAGGAGAACATATTTCAATTTAAGTAGAGCTATTTTGTATCCTGTGTTTGTTGTTATTTGCGCCTCAGCTGTACTTGGTCTGTATTTGATCTATGTTAATTATTATTACTCTTATTATTTCCAAGATTTATTAGTGTATAAATTAGTGGGTATTTCCCTGATTTTATTATCTTCCATAGTACTTTATTTCTTCTTAATTTCTTTTTATAAACCTTTCTCATATAATGAAGTGAAAAAAAGTTTCTTATCAAATGAATAGCGCAAAAAATAAAATAGTTTTTTCAGGCGTTCAGCCCTCAGGTGATTTACATATTGGGAATTATTTGGGTGCAATTAAAAATTTTATTACAATGCAACATGAATATGATTGCTTATTTTGTGTAGTAGATTTACATGCAATTACAGTTAAACAAGATCCAGCTGAACTTAAAAATAATACTTATGAAGTAGTAGCGACATACATTGCCAGTGGAATAGATCCTGAAAAGAGTATCATTTTCAATCAAAGTAATGTTTCTTGTCATGCAGAACTTGCATGGATACTTAACTGCGTTTGTAGAATAGGGTGGCTTAATAGAATGACCCAATTTAAAGAGAAAGCTGGTCACGATAAAGAAAATGCCAGCTCCGGATTATTTTCATACCCAACATTGATGGCAGCAGATATTTTACTTTACAAAGCTACGCATGTTCCTGTTGGAAATGATCAGAAACAACATCTTGAATTAACAAGAGATATTGCTCAAAAGTTTAATAATGATTTTAAAGCCAAAGACTTTTTTCCTTTGCCGGAACCTTTTATTGATAAAGATATATCAAGAATTATGTCATTAAGGAATGGTTTAGAAAAAATGAGTAAGTCTGATGAATCTGATTATTCAAGAATTAGCTTAATGGATGATGGTGAAACTATTAGAAAAAAAATTAAAAAAGCAAAGACGGCAGATGTATTAATGCCTGAAACAGAAAAAGAGGTTAATAATTTACCTGAAGTAAATAACTTACTAAATATTTTTAGTGGGGTTACAAAGAAATCAAAGATAGAATTAATTAATGCTTACAGCGGAAAAAATTTTTCTGGGTTTAAAGAAAATCTATCCGAAGCATTAGTTGAACTTATTTCCCCAATTAATTCTGAAATTTCAAAACTAATGGATGATAGAAACTATTTGGATTCTATTATTAAAAAAGGATCTGAAAAAGCTAATGAAAGAGCCTTAAAGACTTTAGCAGAAATTTATGATATCATTGGATTCATAAAAAGATGAAACATAGATTCAAATTTTTAGTAATAGTTGATGACTCAGAGGAGTTAGGAGTAGCAGTGCGATTTGCGTCAAGAAGGGCAGCAAGTACAAAAGGTGGTGTTGTGTTGTTAAAAATTATAGAGCACAATGATCCGCAACATTGGCAATCTGTTGAAGAGATAATTTTGCAAGAAGCTAGAGATGAAGCACAAGAAAAATTAAAAAAATGGTCAAAAGTTATTAACGATCTTTCTGGCATTACACCTGAACTATGTGTTAAGGAAGGAATAGCCAGTGAGAAGATTATTGAAGCTTTAGAAGAGGATGATGCAGTAAGATTTTTGGTTTTGGCTGCTTCTAGTGGAGAAAAGCCTGGTCCACTCGTTTCATTATTAGCGGGTCAAAAATCAGGCAAACTTCCCGTACCTATTGTTATTGTACCTCAAGATTTGTCAGATGAAGCAATAGATGATCTTGCTTCAAGAGCAGAGTAAAAAAATCTATAATTTCAGTAACTTAAAAAAAAACATGATTTTTTAAAGAATCTAAATATATAAATAAATAAATTTATTCATATTTAACTATGTTTATACAAACTGAAACTACACCAAATCCGAACTCTCTCAAATTCTTGCTTGAAAATGATATTTTAGAGTCAGGGTCGATAGAGTTTTCTCAAATAAGTGATTGTAGTGAATCTAGCCTTGCAAAATCTTTGTTGCAAATTGATGGTATTGAAAAAGTTTTTTTTGGACAAAATTTTATTTCCATTAATAAATCTGAATATGCATGGGATCAATTAAAAGCACCAATATTAAAAATAATTTCTGATCATTTAAGTTCAGGTGAAAAAGTAGTGAATTCAATTACTTCTAATGAGAGTTTAAGTTCAATTATCTTTCAAGAAGATGATTATGATGTTGTAAAAGTAATTGATAGTGTATTGTCTTCAAAAGTGAAGCCAGCAATAGCTCAGGATGGAGGAGATGTTCAGTTTCAAGAGTATAAAGAAGGTATTGTGTACCTGCAATTAAAGGGGAGTTGTGCAGGATGTCCAAGCGCAACCCTAACATTAAAAAATGGAATAGAAAATTTATTAAAAAATAAGGTTCCAGAAGTTATGAGAGTAGAACAGGTATTATGATTACTAATGTTGTAATTAAATTTTTATTCCACAATAAAAGTGAAGAATTAAATTTACTATTTAGAATATATTATCTAATAGCTTTTTTGTTTACTTTTACAGTCTTAGTTTCACTAATTTTTAGTCAATCAGTTTACTTAAAATACAATATTTCAGACAGGCAAAATCTAATTAATATTCCAAAGATTCAACAATATACAAAAAAAATAAATCAAAATGATTTTGATCACAATAAAATATTAACTTCTGCTCTTTTAGAGGAAAAACTTGAAAACAAATTATTTGATATTGATTATATTAAGAAGAGTAAAAAGGTTCCTAATATCATTATTACAAAGTTGCCGAGTGATTTTAAACATATATATTCTTCTTCATTAAGAAAAGAGATGTTTATTAAGATAGCTCTTCCATTAATAGTTAAAGAAAATGAAGATTTAATTTCACAAAATTTAAAAATAGAAAATTTAAAAAACAAATTTGACTCTATTAATAAACGAGAAGCATTATGGTTAAGAAAAAAAATGGAAGATTATAATGTTAGCAATAATTCGATTGGTGAATTACTTATGAAAATTGATGCAATTCCAGTCTCAATTGCTTTATCACAAGCTGCAGTAGAAAGTGGCTGGGGATCATCAAGGTTTGCATCTGAAGGCAATGCACTTTTTGGACAATATACTTGGGGTGATGGGAAAGGTATTGTTCCTGAAGAAAGATCTGAAGACGAGATTCATAAAATCAAATCTTTTAAAAATTTAAAAAGCTCTGTCTCTTCATATATGAAAAACTTAAATTCAAATTATCATTATGATGAATTTAGGCTGAATAGATATGTTATGAGAAAGAATGGAATAAATTTAGATGGAATTTATTTGTCAGAATTTTTGTATAATTATTCTACTGAAACGGACTATCCTAAAAAAATAAAAAAAATAATACAATCAAATGATCTTGATGATTTTGATGAAGTCAGGATTGATCATTTCTCAGTTGAATCATTGTCATCCGATATTATTTAATCAAAAATTGATATCCAAACCAGTGCCAATTCTTATCTCTTTGAACAGTACAGTTTATTCTGCCTCTACCACTTTTAAAGCTATCATCTAAAATAATCTGTACTCTTTTTTCAGTTATGTTAGTAATTTTTTGGCTTGACCAATTGCCACCAGTATTGGCAAAACAATTTAACTGATTAATATCAATATTACTTTCAATTGAGAATTCTATCTTTGGTTTCAAATTATCAGTTAAATACATCTCACTTGGCATAAAATCTTTAATTATTAGTGGCAATGATTTAACTGCAAAAATGAATCTGTCTAAATCTCCAAACTGCTCATTTAATGAAAATCTGGGTAAATAATATTCATTATCGTAAATTGATATCACTCCTGAATGCTGCCCAAAAGCGTGAGATATATTAAATTCTTTTAAAATATTAATAACCTCCTTACTTGTTTCTCCGTAAGGATAAGCAAATAACTCAGGTATAAATCCTAATTCTTTCACAAAGGATTTATGAGAGTTTAAAATATCTTTCTTAACTGTTTCTTTAGAATTTAAAGGCATGTGTATATGAGACGATGTGTGTTGACCAACTTGACCACCTTCATTTATGAAATTTCTTATTTGATCCCAAGTCATATATCCATTTGTTTTATTATCTATAATCTCAGTTGAAATAAATAATGTAACTGGAATGTTATTCTCTCTAAATTTAGGCCACGCATTCAAGTAAAAAGATTCATAAGCATCATCTATTGAAAATGAAATTGTATTCCTAGTAAATTCTTGATTGTTAAGAATGATATCTAACACATCACTAAGGGGAATAATGTTGAAACTATTTGTTGAAATATAGTTTATATGCTGGTTGAATTGTTCAATAGTCACATTTGTTGAAGGATATGTACTTTCTCCAATTCTATGATACATAAAGACAGATGCTCCATTATCCTTTATTGTTTCAGAAATAGAAGTATGAGTAGGAATCAAGTAACAAACTAAGCAAAAAATCGATATTAAAAATTTCTTATAATTAATCATTCTTCATTTTTTTATTAATTAATTTTTATTATATATAATATAAATATCAAGGTTATGATTTTAATTATTAATTGTACTAAAGGATTTGAATTTGCCTTAATTCAAAACGAAAAGACAATAGTTAAAAAGAAAAGTAAGCAATTAAGGAATATTTCTGAGAAATTAGTAGTAGAAATTGAAAAATCATTATCTAAATTGAAATTAAATTACAAATCTATAAAGAAAATTGTTGTCATTACAGGCCCAGGAAGTTTTACAGGGATTAGATCAGCTATTACTTTTGCAAAAGCATTAAACCTTTATTTAAAGATTAAAGTTATAGGAATATCTAAATTTGAAATATTAAACCTATTAACTAACAATGATCGTAAACCAGAAATAAAAAATATATTTGTTCAAAATAATGAAAATACTTTTTTTCTACAAAAATTTAATTCTTCTGGAAAAATAGACTCAGTTCCTGAATTAGTGGATTTAAAGAAAAAAAAGGTCATACTTGATAAAGAAATAAGAATTATTTCTGATGGATTGAAAATAAAGGAGTATTTAGGTTACAAGAAAAAAACAAAAAAAGTTAACTTAGTTGAAATAATAGGTTATAGAATTGAAGATATATATAAAGTGGCTCAAAAATTAAGTGAAAAAAAATATATCCCTAAGCCATTATATACAAAAAATTTTTTTTGATGTTATAAAATGATAAATCTAAAAAAACTCTGTGCTGAAAAAGGATTAAGAATGACAGAGCAGAGAAATATTATAGCCGATGTTATTGATAAAATAGGCGGGCATCCAGATGTTAATGAAATTCATTTAAAAGCTAATGAAAAAGATAAGAATATAAGTATAGCTACTGTTTATAGATCAGTGAAACTTTTTGAAGAATATGGTGCATTAGAAAAACATGATTTTAAAGATGGAAGATCAAGATATGAGTCAATTTCTAATTCTCATCACGATCATCTTATTGATATAGATACTGGTGACGTTCATGAATTTACAAATGAAGAGATAGAAAAAATACAAAAAACAATAGCTAAAGAGTTAGGATTCAACCTTATCGATCATAGGTTGGAATTATATGGAACGAAAATTAAAAAGAAATAATTATTTATTTTTATGCGTTCACTAAGATTATTTTCAATTTTATTATGCTTGAGTATTTTTATTATTATAACAATTCCAATTCAATTTTTGTTAAATATTTTTCAACTTAAATTGAAAAATACCTACCCTCTTTTCTTTTATAAGGTAATAAAGAATATTGCTGGAATTAATATTGATACTGAAGGATTTGAAAGAATTATACATAAAGATACGGGGACACTTTATATTGCTAATCATGTTTCTTGGTTTGACATTTTATGTTTAGGTTCAATATTAAATGCTAGATTTATTGCAAAGAAAGAAGTTGCTTCAATGGGTATATTTGGTTTTTTAGCAAAGCTAAGTAATACTTTTTTTATTGATAATTCTAATAAAAATAAAATTTATGAATATAATAATTTTATTAGAGAAAAATTAATTAATGGTGAGAGTTTAATTCTCTTTCCTGAAGGTACCACTTCTGATGGCAATAGTATTAGAAGATTCAAATCCTCGCTTTTTGAGTGTATAAATTCAAGTGAAAGTTTAATTAATGTTCAACCAATATCTATTTGCTATGTTCGTAAAAATAATCTTCCTATGGGAATTTACTCTAGAAGATTTATTGCTTGGGTAGGTGAAACTTCTATGGTTAACTCAATGAAGGAATTTTTATCCAGTGGTTCTATAACAGTAAATCTTATATTTCATCCAAAAATTTCAATGAAGCAGTTTAGTGATAGAAAAGAGCTCTCTTCATTTTGTGAAGAACAAATACTTATTGGTTTAAATAAAACAATTAAAATATAGATCTAATGAATTCAAAATCTTTTTTTGTAAAATCTTATGGATGTCAAATGAATTTTTATGATAGTGAAAAAATAACTTCAATACTTGAAAATAAAGGAATGACAGAAAAAGAAGAAATTAATCATGCTGACGTGGTAATATTTAATACTTGTAATATTAGAGATAAGGCAGCACACAAGGTCTATTCTGATATAGGTCGAGTAACTAAATTAAGTAAAGACAAAACAATAGCTGTAGTGGGTTGTGTGGCACAAGCTGAAAACTCAGAAATGTTTAATAAGAATAACAATATTGATATTGTTTTAGGTCCACAAAGCTATCATTTATTGCCTCAGATGATTAATGATAGTGAGAAAAATAAAGAAAAGTTAATAAATACTGATTTTATTATCAATGAAAAATTTGATTATATTAATGAAGAAAAAAAATCCAAAGGCGTTTCATCAGCTATAACGATCCAAGAAGGATGCGATAAGTTTTGTTCATTTTGTGTTGTACCGTTTACTAGGGGTCCTGAGTATTCAAGACATTTTAATGATATTAAATTAGAGGCAGAATCTGTATCAGCAAGAGGCGCTAGTGAAATCATTCTTCTTGGACAAAATGTTAACGCATACAACTATTCTTATAAGGGAAAGAATCATGATTTAACTCACTTAATAAATTTAATCAGTGAGATTAATGAAGTAAAAAGAATTAGGTACACAACTTCTCACCCAATTAATATGTCAGAAGAACTAATAAAGCTACATTCAGAAAACAATAAGTTAATGCCCTTTTTACATTTACCAGTTCAATCGGGTTCAGATCAAATCTTAAAAAAAATGAATAGAAAATATAGTTCTTATGATTATAGAAAGATTATTGAAAAATTAAAAAAATATAACCCAAATATTGAAATCTCATCCGATTTTATTATTGGATATCCTGGAGAAACAGAAAAAGATTTTGATGAAACATTGAAATTAGTTGAAGAAATTAAATTTACTCAATCTTACTCATTTATATATAGTGAGAGACCTGGAACAAAATCAGCTTCAGAAGAAGATGAGATAAGTTCAAAGGTTAAGAAGGAAAGATTGTCTGTTCTTCAAGAAAAACTAAAGGATATTCAACTTGAATATAACAAATCTTTTTATGATAAATCTGTGAAAGTATTAGTAGAAAATCAAAGCATTAGTAATCCAAGATATTTCTTTGGAAGAACACCATTTATGCAGTCTGTTTATTTGGAATCTGATAGAGTTAAAATAGGTGAAGAAATGGATGTCAAAATTACATCTTGCAACCATAAGAGTTTATATGGTATTGCTTAATTCATATTAGTTTTAAAATTTGAAAAACAAACAAATAAATACGATATCCAATCAAACATCGAGGCAACCATCGAAGTCTTCAGTAATTAATATTGAAAACTCTGATGTTTTAGAAATATTTGGAATTAATAATGAAAACTTATCTTATTTTGAATCTTCTTTACCTTTAAAAATATTTCAAAAAGGGAACGAGCTAAATATTAAAGGAGAAAAAAAATATAGAAATATATTAAGAAATGCTATTCACAAAACTTTAACTGAAATTAAATTAAACAAAAATTTAAGGGAAAAAAATTTAATACAAGAAAATTTAAAGATGCAACTTTCAAAAGATACAGAAAATGTAAAAAATTTTACTATCACAAAAACCAGCAAAGGTGATGTTGTAGGAAAAAGTAATAGACAAAATGAGTACCTAGAAATCCTGAAGAAAAAACAAATTATTTTTGCTATTGGGCCAGCGGGAACTGGCAAAACATTTTTAGCAGTGGCTGCTGCAGTTTCACAATTAATTGAAAATAAGTTTGAAAGAATAATTTTATCTAGGCCCGCAGTAGAAGCTGGAGAAAAGTTAGGATTTCTCCCTGGTGACTTAAAGGAAAAAGTTGATCCTTATTTAAGGCCTTTGTATGATTCTCTTTATGACTTAATGCCATCTGATGTCGCAATACGAAAAATACAATCAGGAGAAATTGAAATTGCTCCATTAGCTTTTATGAGAGGAAGAACATTAAATAATTCATTCGTGATTTTAGATGAGGCACAAAATGCAACTTATAATCAAATAAAAATGTTTCTTACTAGATGTGGAAAAAATTCTCGTATGGTGGTTACAGGAGATCCCTCTCAAACAGATTTAGCAAAAAGAAGCGACTCAGGGCTGATTAAGTCCATAAGAATTTTAGAAGGAATTGATGATATAGAAGTTATTAATTTTAATGCAAAGGATATAGTTCGAGACAAAATGGTTTCCAAAATAATTGAAGCTTTTGATGCTCATGATGAGCATATCAAAGATTTATTTGATACTTCTTCTTAATACAGATTAATTTGAGATGATTAAAGTTAGTTTTAATGTTGATGAGCCTTTTTGGGTTAAAGAAATGCCATTATTTAAAGAAAACATTTTAAGAGCAACAAAAGAAACTTTAAATACTGCGTTTAAATCTAAAAAAAATAATTTAGAAGTAAGTTTTTTACTTACATCAGATTCTAATATAAGATTACTTAACAAAAATTATAGAAATAAAGATAAATCAACTAATGTACTTGCATTTCCTATGAACCAAAAGACCTTTGGTAAAAATTATATTGTTGGAGATGTTGTAATTTCACTTCAAAAGATTTTAAGCGAATCAAAGAAACTTAAAACCCAAAAATATAAATACTTATCAAAAATAACAATTCATGGAGTTCTTCATTTGTTAGGTTTTGATCATAAATCAAACAAACAACATGACGAAATGAATAGAATAGAACAAAAGGTATTTAAAAAAATATTTTCTAAATAATGTTCAAAAATTTATTAAGCAAATTTCTTTCATCAAATATATCTAAAAATGTTTCTCTTAAAGAGAATCTTGAAACAGTTTTAGACACGGTAAAAAAAGATGATGAGAATATCTCTAAACAAGAAAGGTTAATGTTATTAAACGTCTTAAAAATCGATCAAATTAGATCAACAGATATAATGATTCCAAGGGCTGATATTGGAGCTGTTGAAGTTAATGATTCTTTTGACAAAGTATTAGAAGTTTTTATTAAAGAGTCCCATTCACGCGTTCCTGTTTATGAAAAAAATCTAGATAATATTATTGGAATGATACATATCAAAGATCTTGTAAAATATCAAAATGAAGGAAATTTTGAAAAAGGTTTTTTGAACAAAATAAAAAGGGAAATAATTGAAATACCTCCATCTATGCCAGTACTAGATTTATTAATGAAAATGCAGCTTACAAGATTACATATGGGGGTTGTTATTGATGAATATGGTGGGACAGATGGATTAGTTACTATTGAAGATGTTATCGAAGAAATTACAGGTGAAATAGAAGATGAACATGATGAACAGAACATGCCAATGTTAATTAAAACATCCCCTAATTCTTTTGAGGCTAGTGCTAGAGTTGAAATTGAAGAATTTGAAAAACTATCAAAAATCAATTTTTTAAAAGATTATAATAATGAAGATGTAGATACATTGGGTGGCTTAGTAGTTGCGTTAGCTGGGAGGGTTCCACAAAGAGGTGAAATAATTAAACACGAATCAGGATTAACTTTTGAAATAAATGATGCTGATCCTAGACGAATTAAATCAATAAAAATTTCATACCCAAAATTATAAAAAATGATCTTTAATTTTTTTTTTTCGAATAAAAAAAGGTTATTTTTATTAACTTCTTTACTATTAGGAGGTCTATTTTCTCTTTCTTTTGATCCATACAATATTCCATTTTTTTCATTAATTATTGTTGGAATATTTTTCAAGTTAAATGATTCTATTTTTTTAATTTTTGGCAAAGACTACAAACTTATGTTTTTTACAGGAATCTTATTTGGATTTAGTTTTTTTATTACTAGTATTTATTGGATTACAAATTCTATTTTTGTTTTTGATTCAAGCTTGGCTTATCTTAGTCCGTTTCCACTAATCATTTTACCTATAATTCTGGGTATATTTTATGGATTAATGCAATTAATAAACTCATTTTTATGGAGTTTAAATATTTCACGTATATTTTTCTTTTCAGCGATTTGGATTTTTTTTGAAATAATTAGAAGTACACTTTTAATTGGATTTCCGTGGAACCTGATAGCCTATAGTTGGTCATGGTCAATTAGTTTCATGCAGTCATTGTCACTTTTTGGAGTGTTTGGATTAGGTCTTATATCTATATTTTGTGCTGCGGGAATATTTTCTTTAAATTTAAAAAAAGCAAATATATTTTTATGTATATTTTCTATTTCTATTTTAATTACTGTATATTTATTTGGATATAATAGAGTAGTAAACTATGAAAATGTTTATCTAAATGATGATAAGTTTAGATTAGTAAGTACAAATTTTCATCAAGAAGAAAAATGGACAGATGAATCATTTGAGAAAATGATTTCATTAAGTTCAAATGAAGCTATTACTTTTTTCCCTGAGACTGCATTTGGTGTGCGTCAAGTTAGTAAAGATAATTGGTTTGGGGGCTTTATTCGAAGCAATGGGAAAGAATTTTTTAATTCAGTTCAATTTAATAACCAAATATATGATAAAAGAAAACTTGTACCTTTTGGTGAATTTATACCATTCCATAAAATGCTTGATAAGATTGGATTAAAGAATCTTATGCCTTTTGAATCATTTAGTTCAGGTAAAATAAATAACAATTTTAATAATTTTATAGTTCCTCTAATATGCTATGAAGGTATTTTTTCAAAACTTGCAAGAGATAATATCCAAGCTACTTCAGGTTTGTTAGTTAATATTACTAACGATGCTTGGTTTGGAGATGGAGCTGGACCGATACAACACTTTACCCATGTAAGATTTCGTTCAGTAGAATACGGTTTACCTCTCGTTCGTTCAGCAAATATGGGGATTTCTGCTTTAGTAAACCCAATCGGTGTAGTAGAGGAAATAATCCCCCATGGTGAAATGAATTTTGTAGATTTGAAAATTCCAAGTAAAATTAGTAGTACTTTTTATACTCAATTTGGGGATAATATTGCATATTTTTTTATAGTCTTATTTTTTTTAATTGGCTATTCTACTTCGAAATTAATTAAAGATTAGATATATGGGTAAGGAATATTTATTTACTAGTGAGTCAGTTTCAGAGGGTCACCCTGATAAGGTTTGTGATATAATATCTGACTATATTGTAGATGATTTTTTATCACAGCCAAATTCCGAAAATTGGAGAGTCGCATTAGAAACGTTAGTTACAACTAATCAAGTGGTTGTTTCTGGTGAAGTGCGTGGTCCAGATGGATTTCAATGTGATTACGAGTCATTAGCTAGAGCAGCAGTAAAAGAAATTGGTTATGAACAAGAAAAATTTCACTGGGAAAATTTTAATTTTACATCATTTGTTCACGGCCAGTCCGGAGATATTGCCATGGGCGTTGATGCAAAAGACAATAAGGATCAGGGTGCAGGAGATCAAGGCATAATGTTTGGATATGCTTGTAAAGAGACACCAGTTTTAATGCCAGCTCCTATTTACTATTCGCATTTGATATTAAGAAATCTTGCTGAAGCGAGGAAAAATAATACAATCAATGGAATACAACCTGATTCAAAAAGTCAAGTTACGTTAAAATATAATGAGTCTAGTCCAGTTGAATGCACTGAAGTTGTAGTTTCTACTCAACACGACAAAGAGCTAGAATTATCTGATGTTGAAGAAATTGTTACACCATTTATTAAAAATGTACTCCCAGAAGATTGGTTAAAAAATACTCAATTTCATATTAATCCAACAGGCAGATTTGAAACTGGAGGACCAGATGGGGATACAGGACTTACAGGTAGAAAGATAATTGTTGATACTTATGGTGGAGCCGCTCCTCATGGAGGAGGTGCTTTTTCTGGAAAAGATCCTACAAAGGTTGATCGATCTGCAGCATACATAGCAAGATATCTTGCAAAAAATATAGTAGCAGCCGATTTGGCTGACAAATGCACAATTCAGTTAGCGTATGCAATTGGGGTCTCAAGGCCATTATCTTTTTATGTAAATACACACGGATCAGGAAAGGTTGATAACACTACTCTAATTAAAAAATTGAATAGTATTGTCGATTTGACACCAAGGGGAATTAGAGACCACTTAGAATTACACAAACCAATATATAAAAACTCAGCTGCTTACGGTCATTTTGGAAGAGAAGCGGGAAAAGATGGTTCTTTTTCATGGGAGAAAACTGATTTAGTAGATCAACTTAAAAATATTTAATTTTTGTTTGATTTAAATCATAAGTTTCCTGAATTTTATCAGTTTCACGGAAGACGAATATCAAAAAAAATATCTGAGTCAAATATTAATTTAATTAATAATAAATTTAAAAAATATTCTATTGATAATGATGTTATTAATTTATTAATTAAAGAAGATTATAAGCTAAATTTATCAATAAATAATGATTTTAAAAAAATAATTATAGAAGTTGGATTTGGTAACGGTGATTACTTGATTAACAATGCAAAAGAAAATCCGAATTGCTTATATATTGGATCAGAAGTTTATATTAATGGAATTGCGAGAGTATTAAAATATATCTTAAAATATAATTTAGAAAATATAAAACTTTGTGGAATCAATTTTTTATATTTACTTAAATCTCTAAAACCTAAAACTATCGATGAAATATATGTTATTAATCCAGATCCATGGCCAAAAAAAAGACACAACAAAAGAAGATTGTTAAATTCCAATAATCTTTTATCAATGAATACATTATTGAAAAAAGAAGGAAAAATTTTTATTTCAACAGATTCAAAGGATTATTTTGATGAAATAAAATTGGCTATAAATAAAGAAAACTATTTTGATGAAGTAATTTACGCATGTATGAGTGACTCAGATATTATGTATGGGATCTCTAACTATCAAAGGAAAGCAATATCTAAGAACAAAGATATTTATAAAATCGAAATTTTTCGCAATTAACACATTGAAATTAAATAATATTTTCACTACTTGATTTCTCAATTTTTGAGGTGTATAGAATGACTAAATTATTGCTAAACCGAGAATAAAGTGGGTTAAGCCCGCTTTTTTTTTATTTAAAAGGAAATCTAATGGTAAGTGCAAATAAAATAGAAATTTTAAGAATAGCTGAAACTGTAGCTCAGGAAAAAATGATAGAAAAAGAAATTGTTCTTTCTGCCTTGGAAGAAGCAATCGTTAAGGCTGCAAAAAATAATTATGGTGAAGAGAATGAAGTTGTAGCGGAAATCAACCATGAAAATGGAGATATTTTGATTTCTAGAAAAATGCAAGAGCAACATCTGTCTCATTTATAAAACCTACACCTGAATGGATAACTTTAATGCTAACCTTTTCACTCTGAATATCTTCAATTTGGTTTACTATTGCTTCTGTTGAACCTCTTGTGTCTGATTTTATAACTACTTCAACAACCTCTTTTAAATTATCTAGTGAACCAAATGCCTGTTCATTATCTATATTCATTATTTTTTTTGGAGTAAGTTTGCTTTTTCTGATCAGACTTCTTAACTCACATAGCTCCTTAGCTTTTTCATCACTTTCCACTGTGACAAGACTATCTCCTGCTTCAGGAGCACTGTTCAAACCTAAAACTTGAACTGGCATAGATGCACAAGCTTCTTTTATATTTTGACCTTTGTCATTTAATATAGCTCTAACTTTGCCATATTCAGTTCCTGCGACAGCAATATTACCAATACTCAATTTTCCATTAGTAATAATAGCATTGCAAATAGGGCCTCTGCCTTTATCTATATTGGCTTCAATAACTGTAGCTTCAACAAAAGTTTCATAGTTTGCTTTTAATTCTAAAAGTTCTGCTTGTAAAATAATTGAATCTAATAACTGATCTAAATTTAAACCTGTCTCAGCTGAAACTTCAACGCATTGAATATCTCCAGATAACTCCTCTACGATTAACTCTTCTCCTAAAAGTTGTTCTTTAATTTTTTTTGGATCTGATTCTGGTTTATCACATTTGTTGATTGCAACAATAATAGGCACACTAGCTGATTTGGCATGAGATATAGCTTCTTTGGTTTGAGGCATTACCCCATCATCAGCAGCAACTATCAGTACAACAATATCTGTAACATTAGCCCCTCTAGCTCGCATATCAGTAAATGCTGCATGTCCAGGTGTATCTATAAAGGTAATATTTTTCTTTTTATGTATAATTTCGTAAGCTCCAATATGTTGGGTAATTCCACCACTTTCCCCTGAAACTACATTGGTATTTCTGATTTTATCTAATAATGATGTTTTTCCATGATCTACATGGCCCATGATTGTTACAATAGCAGATCTAGATTTATCTTTTGCCGCTTTAAGATCTTTAGAAATTAGCTCTTTTTCAACGTCTTCTATATTTTCTCTTTTAAAACTGTGTCCAAACTCAGTAACTATTAGCTCTGCTGTATCAGCATCTAATGTCTCATTAATTGTGGCCATCATTCCCATCTTCATCAATGATTTTATCACTTCTCCAGACTTTTCTGTCATCCTACTTGCTAACTCTTTAACAGTTATATGCTCAGGAATATTAACTTCTCTTTTAATCTTTTTTTGTGGTTCATTATCAGATTTAGCTTTCTTAATTTTTTGCTTGGATCTTTTATATGCAGCTAAACTTCTTGTTCTTTCTTCAGTATCACTTAAGGCAGTTACAATAGTTACTTTTCGTTCCCTAATTTTTTTTCTGCCATATGAAGGTATAGGTTTCTTTTTTTCTTTATAATCTTCAGAACGATTATTTACAGTGTCATCTCTTTTTTCAATTTCGGCTTCTGTTTTAATCTCAAGTTGGCTATCATCTTTTACATCTAATTCATTAACAATTACCTCTTCTTTTTTCATTCTTGTCTCCTCTAATTTCAAGAATTGCCTTATTTTTTTCTTCTTTATTATCAGCTTTTAAAATCTTTTTCTGCTCATCTTTAGATAAAGGCTTAAGTACTATTCCTGATTTAGATGAACTTTTTTCCTCTATAATCGGACTTGGATCTAACTTATTATTTGTTTCAGTACTATTATTGATATTTTGTTTATTTTGTGGTGTTTGAGGTGAATTATTTCTACGAAATCTTTTTTTCTCGACAACAACTGTTCGCCCTGCTTCAAATGACTTAACAAATGGGATAGGTCTTTTTGTTCCAAGCTTTAAACTTAAAGTTTTTTTACTTTTATTATCTTCTGACATAACAAGAACTATAATATATGACTATTTAAGCCATATCTTTCTAGCCTCCATAATTAGATCGTCCCCTTCATCCCTTGTTAAATTGAATTCTTCAAGAACACCTTTTATCTTTGAATTTTTATCATGTTTATTTTCATAATAACCAATTAAGTCGTCAGTTGCTAAACCTGCAAAATCTTCCAAATTCTTGATATTATTTTCTGCTAAAACGATTATCATTGGCTTTGTAAGTAAATTAAATGCTAATAAATCATCGTTTACATTTAATGCTTTGATTTTGGTATCATCTTTTATCTCTTTTTCTTTAATATATTTTTTTGATCTATCTATTAGTTCATCTACAATTTCTTCATCAAAACCTTCAATGGAGAGTAATTCATTCCGATCAGATTCTAATATTTCTTCTACAGAACCAAATCCTTCACTTACAAGGAGTTGAGCAAGAGTCTCGTCAACATCTAGTGAATCTAAAAATAAATTTGATTTAGATATAAAGTCCTCTTGTCTTTTTAAAGATTCTTCATCTTCAGTTAATATATCAATTTCCCAACCAGTAAGCTCGGTCGCAAGTTTTACATTCTGGCCTCTTCTTCCTATTGCTAAACTAAGATGTTCTTCGGCTACAACTACTTCAATCTTATTTTGGTCTTCATCTAATACAACTTTTAAAACTTCGGCTGGAGAAAGAGAGGCTATTGCTAAATTAGCTACACTTTCAGACCAATTAATAATATCTATTTTTTCACCTTGCAATTCATTGACAACGGCTTGAACTCTACTTCCTCTCATCCCAACACATGCTCCCACAGGATCTATAGAATTATCTTCGGTAAAGACAGCTATTTTAGCTCGACTTCCGGGATCTCGAGCAACGCTCTTTATAGAGATAATATTATCATAAATTTCTGGAACTTCTTGTTTAAATAACATTGCCATAAATTGACGGTGAGATCTTGAAAGAAATATTTGTGGACCTTTTAATTCTGAACGAACATCATATATATATGCCTTAACTCTATCCCCGTTTCTAAGATTTTCTCTAGGAATCGTTTGATCTTTTCTTATCACTCCTTCAGCCTTACCTAGATCAAGTACTATATTTCCGAACTCTGCTCTTTTAACAATTCCATTAACTATTTCTCCAACTCTATCTTTATATTCGTTATATTGCCTTTCTCTTTCAGCCTCTCTAACTTTCGATGTTATAACTTGTTTGGCAGATT
>CABWZX010000006.1 GCA_902510025.1 uncultured Pelagibacteraceae bacterium
ATTTTTTCCTTGTTACGCTCAATTGCATCTTCAATTTTTTCATAATAAATCTTATTATCTTTACTACTCATTTTTTATTCACTTTCTTCAGATTGCGGCATGTCTTCTGGATCAATACCAGGAACAAAAGTTATTCCAGCCTGTTGTTTCCAATCATGTGGGTAAGCTGCATAAAATATAATACACACTTCGTCACATTCATATGCAATGTGATTATCTTTAGGAATATAAAGAACATCTCCCGGGTTACAAATGTATGACTCTCCATCACATGTAAGTCGGAATGTACCTTTCATACAATAAATTATTTCATCACAAGTTAGATCCCATGGGACTGATACTTTATTAAGAAAATTTAATCCTCCACACATTGTGTCACTAACCTTGCTTGTCACAAATGGTTTAATATAGGATTTACCTGGTTCTAAAGTATGTAAACGGTGTTCAATTTCTGAAAATTTGTATAACTGTGGTTTATTTGACATTATTATTTTTCCTTTGCTATTGTTTCATTTAACTCCACCTTATAACCATCTGGATCTTCGCAAAAAGCTATAACGCGAGTACCATGTTTCATTGGCCCAGGTGGGCGAGTTATTTTAATTCCATTGGCAGCCAAGTCTTCACAAGCCTTATAAACATTTGGTGTCTCAATGCATATATGACCCCATCCATCTCCTTTGTTATAATTATCTTTTTGATCCCAATTATAAGTTAGTTCTAATGTAGGAAATTCTGCTTCTGGTCCATAGCCAATAAACGTATTTGTAAATCGACCATCAGGATAGTCTGTTCTACGAAGGACTTGCATTCCTAGTATTTCACAATAAAACTTTAGTGATGACTCAAGATCAAGCACTCTTAGCATAGTGTGGGCTAGTCTAAATTGAGTATTGGTGTTTGATTCAGGCATTAACTCTATCTTTTCTTTTTTTTGCAGATTTACTTACAGATTTAATCACATGAATATGGAATGCACGAACACTTTTTTCCCAGTACGGAGACAATACACCTCCTTTAGCTGATACTGGTGAAGCACGCCCTAATTGAAGTCTTTCGCAGATATCATGGTCTTCCTTGTGAACATCCCACCATAATTTTTTTAAACCATTGGCTTCTTTTGCTGTCATCTTATATCCATTGGTTGCATAAATTATTCTTTTTTGAATAGTATGACCAGAATCTACTGGAAGATTTAGGTGAACACCTATCTGGTTGGGGTAATATGTTCCTATAATAAAGTTGGGAAATAATGATAAATAACGAGAGCTTACAGCTAAATTTCCACTTGATGCATTTTCTTCATTTAAATCTACTCCACTACCAAAACAGTTTCCATCAACTATAGTATAGTGATCTTTTAGTGGTTGACTTGTGGTTGTTGGATGTACAAATTGAACATGGTAAGGTTCTATATAATTTTCGACCAAAAATTTCCAGTTGGTTGCTATTTCTCCAAAATCAAGAGTTGCAACAGGCTTAATTTTGTCTAAGTCCACATCACTAAGCTGATTAGAAATTTTCTTTACATATTTTTCAAAAGGTGGGGCTTTTTTATCAAGATTTACAAAAATCCAATCATGCCATATTTTAATTCTAACAGGTTCAAGTCCATATTGCTTTGGTTCAAATCCATTTGGTTTATGATTATCTGTTCCTCCAAAATGAGGAGATGCGATTAATTTTCCATTAAGATCATAGGTCCATGAATGATAAGGACAACGAATTAACTTGCCTGTATTTTTTGGTTCATGAACTAACTTCAAGCATCTATGTCTACATACATTATGAAATGCAGCAATTTCACCTTTGAAATTCTTCACCAAGATTAATGGTTTTCCCGCTAATACAATAGGTAATATATCTCCTGGCTTAACTAACTCATGTACAAAACCAACAAAGACCCAATTTTCTGAAAATACAGTATCAGATTCTAAAGCTAAAAAATTTTCATCTGTATAAGCTGCTGATGGTAATCCATTAGTAACATTTCTTTCTTTCAGTAAAGATGATAATTTCATTTCAATATTTCCGTCTCTTCATTAAACGGATTATCCTATCATTCAATTTAAAGAATCATAGAATACTTTTGCACCTTAATTTCAATTGCAAAATCAGGAAAAGTGCTAGAATTTTAAAAAAATAAAACGGACCCAACGGAGGAAAATAAGGGGATCTTAATCTGGGCCCGTTTTAAATGAGAACTATATATTTAGTCTCTTATGGAGTAAGCAATTACTCCAACTTCTGCTTTGTCTGTTCCTAGTTGTTCAGCTTCTTCGCTGATTCTAAGACCAATAGTTTTCTTTATGATCATAAAAACTAAAAAAGAAACTACGAAAACAAAGGTGATTACAGAAAGAACTCCAATAAGTTGCATCAAGTAAGATGCATCAGGATTCGAAAATGGAACAATTAATGTTCCCCAAATACCTGCAAACATATGAACTGGAATTGCTCCAACAACATCATCAAGCTTTAATCGATTCAATAGATTTGTACCTAAATACATAATTAATCCACCTACAGCACCAATTAAAATTGCAGCCATTGGACTTGGCATTAAAGGTTCAGCTGTAATAGAAACAAGTCCAGCAAGTGCACCATTCAACATCATGATAATATCAGTTTTTCCACCAACCAATCGAGTAATAATGGCTCCTGCAGCACATCCACCACAGCCCGCAAGATGAGTATTTACAAAAATCTTTCCCATAGCAGTTGAATCTTCAAATGACCCCAGTGCTAATTGAGATCCGCCGTTAAATCCATACCAGCCCATCCATAATATAAATGTACCAAGAGTAACTAGTGGAATTGAAGATGCTGCAAAAGGTTGCATGTTTGCTGGACTACCATCATCTGTAAATCTTCCAAGACGTGGTCCCAGTAAAATAACTCCTGCTAAAGCAGCAGCGCCACCACAAGCATGAACTATGGTTGATCCAGCAAAATCTGAGAAGCCTAAAGTAGCAAGCCATCCACCACCCCATTGCCAACCCATTTGTATAGGATAAATAATACCTCCAAGAATTGCTGCAAAGATAAAGAACGGCCAAATTTTTATTCTTTCAGCTACAGCACCAGAAACAATTGAAGCTGTTGCGCAAACAAAGAGTGCCTGAAAAAACCAGTCTGAAGAATCTGAATATCCTGTTTCTAATGAAGAAGAATCAGACCATGTTGAAAAAGATCCAATATATCCTCCTTCAGGAATACCATATCCAAGATTATACCCAACGACATAGAACATAATTGAAACTATTGCAAACTTGCCAATATTTTTTGCAGCAATTGTTGAAACGCTCCTTGTTGTCACAAGTCCTGATTCTAACATGCAAAATCCAGCAGCCATCCACATGACTAAGAAGCCACAAACTAAGAATGAAAAAGTATTTAATATATATTCAACCTCAGCATCTACTCCAGCATACGCAGAAGATGCAAAAATTGATAAAAAAATGAATGTAAAAAACAATATTTTTTTAAGCATATTTCCTCCCTTATAAATTTTGTTGATACATAATGAATAAACCGAGATCACAGTTTCTCAAATAGGTATTAATGCCAGAATGACACGCAAATAAAATGGCTCAAAACAAGAGTATTATAAATAGATTAAATGGCTGGTAAGAGTATTCTTAAAGGTAATCTACATAAATAGGAGATGACCATGCTCTGTGTTCACCTTCTTCAGAACATGATTCTACATCACGAGGATGCTTCCAATCTTGAGAACATAGCTTAAATTCAACGCATTCTCCGTTCTCCTCACGTTTACATACACCGCCCTTTACATTGATTGTAGGTGAAGGCTCTTCAATAGCGCGAACATAATAGCTCACATCTTGTTTAGCAGCTAAGAATTCATTGTCTTGGAAAGTAAAGCTGCATCCAACTTCAGAGGTGTCACAGTCATGAACTTTCCACGAATCTTGAATACGATCATCCACAGGCTGGTCTTCATATTCCTGCGGCATCACTCTAATAACTTCTATTCTTGTTATTTTCTTACGTTCATCTGATGGATTATAACACTCATCATAACATAGCTCTTCTACTCTCTCTTCTCCAAGAGCAGTAAAGGCATCCTCTGGGCATCCAGGCTTTTGCTTAAACGATCCCATAGCTTTAACTTCGAATCTAGGTACATCATGCATTTCAACAACAGAACCCATTGGTAAATTTAATTCACTGTTAACAAGATTAAACCACAACAAAATCCTTGGACCGCTTGTGGCATATGTTTCACGTCTCTTCATTGCCTCCCAAATTTCTTGTTTGGAACGGCCTTCTGAATGAACAGCTGCAAGACCGCCTGTAGTAAAGAACCCTCTCTGTCTCTCAAATTCTATAGTATTAAATCCAAGTCTGACATCAGCAGGATCATAAAGAACAGGCTCAGCATCAGAAACATAATCATCTCTAACATCATAATTATCTTCACCTAATACATAATTTTTTGAGTGAAGTATTTTGTCATAAAATTTATTAGGTGGTCCAACACCATCAAGATTAGAACCAAAAATTTCTTTATAGCCACTACCCGGTGCAGCTTGATGGTTATCGCTTGATCCTATAAAGCCATAGCGGAAGCGATGTTTTGATCCATCTTCATTAAATTTTGTTAAAGCTAAGCCATATTGAGCACTGCCTGTCGGAACATGATTCAGTGGAGGACTATAACAATCGGTGCATTGTCCAGAGGTTCCTTTTTCTGCTTCAGAATAGTTTGGAACAACTTTAAATCCATCACGCTGTCGATTAGCTGAAGCAGTTCTAGTTACTTCTTCCCTCATTTTGCACTCAGATTCATCAATTCCTTCGTCAATGCACCTTTTATAAATCACTTCACCAGCTCTCCAACAAGGTGCTACAAAATTTTCACTTGGTTCAGGACATGTCTGAGTTCCAAGATCATAAACTTTCTTCTGACCATCTTCTTCAATTTCAAGAGTACCTTTTTCAAGATCTGCGTTTCCATTTCTATAAGTCCAAAAATTCAGTGGCAAATCACCTCCTTGGCGAACAACATCAACTCCTCTGTAAGACCTATATTCTTCAGAATTTCCATGACCTGAATAAATTTCCAAAAGTTCGAACTGTTTAGGATACTGCTTAGAAAGTTCTAGTCCTTTATCCAAAGAGTATGCCATCGGAGTATAAAATCCCCATGATTGTCCATGAGGAATAATCATGTAATCACTTTCATATTCCTCAACTTTATTTACTAATTCTAATGGATTGAATGTTTCTTCGTGACAATCTAGTGGTAAATCTTTTGAAGGAATCCCTTTTTCACAAATTGGAAGTTCTGCGCTTTCTGCAACATATTTTCCATAATCATTGTATCTTTTAAAATTCTTTATATCGACAAAAGGATAGGTAACATTAGGCCAAACTGGATTAAGAAATAGTGCTTGTCTGGTAACTGATGCAGACGCAATTGCTCTTTCAGGCAATAGTTCGTCATCTTCTTCTGCAAGTATTACATTATGATGTCCCCAGTGAATATTTCGGTTAATACCAACTTGAGTCCACTCCCAACCAATAAATGCAACACAGTCAGGATTTGATTTGTCAGTATTTAAACTGTTACATTTTCTAATAGTTTCTTTTGTTTCTTGCCATCTCTTTGGAGTAGATGCCTCAGCGTGGTCAGTAATTGCCCAAAAATCTAAAGCTGAACAATGACGTGCAAAATCACAAGCATCGGCAACAGGGTGTAAACCTGTTCCTCCTACAATTGGCAAACTCCACTGATGAGCATCTGCAGAATAAGTACTGTGCACGTGAAGATCCCCGAAAAGTATTTGTTTAGTTTTCGGTGCCTCTAGTTGCTCCATAGCTAATTGCTGACGGTTAATCTTATCTTCAATAAAATCAGTTGAATTGATCGATCCGGTAATTTCACCTGGCCCAACACTTTCACTGAAAAGATCTAACTGAAGTACAACTACAGATGAAATAATGAAGAGTATGGATAAAATTAAGAAATATCTTATAAACTTGATAATGCTCATAGCTGAAAAATTTTTAATACCGTAACTGATAAAAATGATAAAGTTAAGGCAAATTATTATGAAAAATTACAATATTCTATTTGGATTTTCAATATTTCTCGGGCTTTGCTTAATTGCTTATGAACTATTTTATCTAAAAGATAGTCAAAATATTTTTTTTGAAAGAAAAGCTGTAGCAATAGTAAACGACGTGGACATTACTGAAGATCAATTCTTAAAATATGCAATAAATTTAGGGGCTGATATAGAAGAGGAGGAGGACAGAGAAATACTTGAATTAATACTTGAAAGAATGATTGAAGAAGAGCTTTTGGTTCAAAGAGGTCTTGAATTAGATTTGCATACTAAAGATGTACAAGTGAGAAAAGAACTTATCCAGCAGGTTATTAATTTTATTATTAAAATAGAAAATGCTGAACCAACAAATGATCAATTAGAGGATTATTTTCTGAAAAATATTAAGAAATATGAATCTAATAAAAAAATTCAAATTAACACAATTTTTATAAAATCGTTAGATCCTGAATCGCAGTTCCTTGGAACTGAGTATGATTATAAAACATTAGAAAATAAATTTGATCAAATTTATAATGACATTGAAAGTAAAAGTTTTACAGAAGCTAAAAATAATTACAATCAGGAAACTTTCTTTGAAATTCCAAGAGATTTAATCAACATAAAAGATTGTAAACAATATCTAGGGCCTACTATTTGCAAAACTCTATCTTCCTTTAAAAAAAATCAAATTTCAAATCCTCTTTTTTATCAAGATGGATTTTACATTATAAAACTTGAAGACAATATAAAACCTAAGGTAGATTCATCATTTTTTGAGAATATGAAAGACAAAGTACTTTTTGATTATAATAATGAAAGAGATGACAATAGGTTAAAAGATTATATTCAATACTTAAAAGATAACGCTGAAATTAAGCGGTATTCTCTAAATGACTAGAGCAATAAAATTTATTTTGCTTTTTAGTTTTTTGTTTTGTTTCTCTGCAAGTGCTCACTATTACAGCGAGTCATTCTCTACTTGGAAAATTAACAATAACGAAATCAGCGGTAATTTTAGTGTTTTGGAAGTTGAATCGACAAGAATATTAAATATAGAAAAATATAGAGACCTTGCCGTTAAAGAGAACTTATCTGAAGCAATGGTTTTTAAAAAATATCTGGAAGATCATGTTTTTGTTCTATCTAAAAATAAAATTTGCCCATTAAAAACACCTTTTGAATTTAACTTGCAAAAAGAAGCCTTTGTAAACATTTTGATGAGTTTTCAGTGCTCTTCAAATGAAGATATTAAGATCGTTAACAATGCATTTTTTAATCTGATTCAAAGCCACGTTCATATAGGAAGAGTTTATGATGGCAAAGAAATATTAATCGAGAAAGCTTTATTCTTTAATGATCAGACCTTAGAAATTAATCCTGAACAAAAAGAATTAGAATTTAATTTCTTTAAAAATTTTTATAGTTTTCTGAAATCAGGAATAAATCATATTTTAAATGGATTTGATCATCTTATTTTTATTGTTGGTCTATTAATTCTAATAAGTGGAATAAGAAATTTACTAGTTGTAATTACTGGATTCACAATAGGTCACAGTATTACGCTAAGCTTAGCTGCTTTAGAAATAATGTCTCCAAATGGAATCTTAGTAGAATCAATTATTGGATTTACAATTATGTTTATTGGAGCAGAGTATTTAATTAAAAAAACTAATAGATATCTTGTAACTAATTCTTTTCTTACAATTTTGATAACTTTTTTATTGGTGCTCAATATATCTACTAAAAATAATTTTTCATCAATACTGTTAATTGGTCTACTTATATTTTCTCTGGGATATTTCTTTCTTCATAGATCAATTAACAATAAGAATAATCTTCTTATTATGATAACCGTCTTATTTGGAATGATTCATGGCTTAGGATTTGGGAGTTATTTAGTTTCCACTGGCATTAATTCTAGTAATATTATTACAGCACTTTTGGGATTCAATTTAGGTGTAGAAATTGGTCAAATTATTTTTGTATTAGCTATTCTTTCAGTGATATGGATATTGATGCAATTCAAATTAAATAAAATTATAGATCTCATTAAGAATGGTTCATTTGTGCTTGTAACTTCAATGGGATTTTTTTGGTTTATCCAAAGACTTGTTTTCTAATATCTAGAAAAAAAATAAAATAGAAGTCAATATAATCACCACTAAAGATAGTGGGATACGTAAGCTTAAAAACCAATGAGGTGTCAATTTTTGTTGGTATAAGTAGTAATCATGCAAACTTGAGATTATAAAAGATATAATAATAAGAATGAGAGATGTTGTTAGGTCTTCTAACGTTAATAAAGCGCTCCATGCAGTTAAACAAGGGATTGTGGAAATAAACAACGGAAGAAAAACAGAATAAACTCTTTCAGCAGATGCTGTAATCAACCCCCATTGTATTCCTCCTAGAAATGAAGAAATTACAGCAGCATAAGAAATATAAATAAAAATTAATAATTCATAAATTGCATCATCTGAAGGGGTTATAAAAGTAGCAGCAATCAATAAGACGAAAGGTATTAATCCAAGTAATCCTAATATAAATGACTGGCGGTATCCCATTATTAATCCTTAAATAAGGATAAAGTTTTTAGAAACTCCATTTTTCCGCCTTCGACTTCTATTGTACCGTCAGTAAGTGCCAATGAAATGGAAGCAACATTTTTTAGACCTGCAAATATTTCCTTTAAACTTTGTTGATCAGTAGTAACAATTAAATCTGGTTTCTCAAAACCAGTGAAGATTAGCTGAGCTATTCCTCTTCTAATGTGTAAACCAAATACATCGTTAATATCTGAAAACTTGAAAACAATTTTCCTATCTATTTCAATAGCTTTATCGGCATTTAAATTGACAGGTAGTGACTTCATAATACTCTTCATCGGAGTACTCTTTAATTGTTGTGGGGTAACTTTATTATTTGCTGAAGCAACATCAATCTCCCCTCGCAACTCTCCTGCAATAGTTTTATAGAAATAATAATCATTAGATGCTGTTTGTATTAAAGCAAAATGATCTGCAGCAGCAGCTTTAATATTTTTTGCTTCACTATCATCCGGATTTATTGCCAATAGAACATCAGCTAACTCCATCGCCCATTGAAACTCTCCGTTAGTTAATGCTTGGTTAGCTTCATCTATAATTTTCACTTGTTTTTCAGCAAGTGCAGCAATTTTTTCTGCTTTAAGTTTAGACTCTAAAGGATGAAGCTCTGTGATATTCCCACTAAACCAACCAATATATCCGCTAAAAATTGATCTAATATAGGAGCTAATAGAACCATAAAATTCTTTTAGATAAGGAGACTGGTTAAGATGAGGAGGCAACTTTACTCGTTGCACAATCTCATCAGGCGTTAAACCTTTATTAATATAACGAATTGTCTGATCATGAATAAATTGAATTCCGTCTCGATAGTCAGTTAGTGCCTTTGATATATTTTCTTTTCCTATAATTGGGCGAGTATGACTTGGAACAAGGTATTCAGCATTTAATAGTCTAATTTTATCTAAACTTTCTACCCATTCCATTGGATTTCGAAATTTAGTTCCTCGAATTGCATACAGGTTTGCAAAGGATCGATAAAAATTATCTCCAACTGCAACTACCTTTTTATCTGGCAACCATACATATAAATGATCGTCTGTCTCTCCAGGAACATGAACAAGCTCAACAGTTAAATCATCAACTTGAATTGTTAAATTGTCTTCAAAAACTATAGTGGGCATTACAAGTCCTAAAGTAGACTCATCATTTATTTCTAAAAAACCTCCTATACCTTGATGAATGATTTCTTCTTCGGCCAATGGAATTCCAAACTGGCGGGCAGATCGTTCAAAAATGATAGGCCTAATTGTTGTGGCAATATTAGCTATGTTATAAAGAATATTCTTTTGAGCATATACTTCAGGCTTCGTATCATTATAAAATATTGTCGCTCCACCAAGATGATCTAAATGGTTATGAGTATAAATAATTGCCTTAATAGGTTTGGAAGAAATTTTTTTAAATTCGTCTAATAAAACTCTAGCTCTCTCCTCAGAACCAAGGGTATCAACAATAACTAAACCTTCGGCGCTTTCAATCATTATAGAGTTGGCCAATCCAAAACCTACTCCAGCAAAGACTCCATCTGTAACTTTAATAATTTCCTGAATAAATTCATTTTTATGATCAAGAGACAAGCCTTGATCAGTCTTGGATAACTCTTTAGACTGATCCTGTTGTTCACTACATGAGATAAGCAATAATAGGAAAACTAAAAAAAACTTTTTCATTAAAACTATAATTTTGATTAATTAATTTAAACATACCTTCTATTAAAAATATATGAAACTCAATAATGAAATGTTTGGTGCGTTATGTCTTCTTGGAGCAGGGTTTTTCCTAAGTTTTGGAGGATTGTTAATTCGACTTATTGATAACGCTTCTACAATGCAAATTACTTCGTATCGTTCAGTCACATTTTCACTTGTAGCACTCCTATATATAATCATAAAATTTAAAGGTAAGACACCACAAGCTTTTAAAAATATCGGCATGGGAGGTATTGTTCTCGCATTTATTCTCGCCTTTAGTAATGTCTTTTTTGTCTTTGGAATGAGCAACACCACTGTTGCTAATGCAGTTTTTATTATGAGCACGGGCCCATTATGGGCGGCTGTTGCAAGTTATTTTTTTTTAAAGAAAATAGTTGGTAAAAAAACATTGATCGCAATTACAGGATCAATGATCGGCATTGGGATTATGTTCTCGCAAGGTTTTCAATCTACAAATATTTTAGGAAATATAATAATTTTGGGAGTGCCAATATCTTTTGCTATTCAACTAACACTTATTAATAGATCATCAGAAATAGATTTTATGCCAGCTACTTTCTTAGCAGGAATTATAGTTTGTTTATTAGGAGTAATATTTATCAATGATCACACTATAAGTAATCATGACTTATTTTTGGTTTTATTTATGGGTGCATTCCAAGTAGGAATTGGTTTTTTATTAATTACAGTTGGCTCGAGATACATACCCCCTCACCGAGCAGCATTATATATTCTATTAGAACCTGTATTAGCGCCCATTTGGGCGTGGCTAGGAGTAGGAGAAATACCTCCTACAATAGAACTAATAGGAGGACTTATTGTATTTTCTTTTGTAGCTTGGAGATTAATAGACCAATTCAGAGAGGTTGAAAAAAACTAATTTAATGACAGCTTATTTTAAAAAAAGTAATGTTTGCATATGGAAGTTAAATTATTATCTGGTGCTTTAGGAGCAGAAATTGATGGCATAGACTTAAAAAAAGTCACGTCTGACAACTTTAAAACTATTAATGATTTACTCTTAGAACATAAAGTTATTTTTTTTAGAAACCAGAATATAACTCCAGAAGAGCAAATTAATTTAGCTAAATTTTTTGGACCAATTGAAGAACATGCTTACGTTAAAGGAAGAGAAGATTATCCTCAAATTACCCGACTAATCAAAGGTGCAGAAGAAAAGAATCAGTGGGGCGAAGGTTGGCATAGTGACGTAAGTTATAATCCTGAGCCAACTAAAGCTATCATTTTAAGATCATTAAAAATTCCTCCTGTTGGTGGTGATACTGTATTTTCAAATATGGAACTGGCTTGGGAAACTTTAGATGAAGATATAAAAAAAATTGTAGTTGATAAAAAGGCTGAGCATTTTTCATTAGGCGCTGGATTTTTCCTTGATAAATTCAAGTATTTTGAAAGTAATGGAAATAATCCAAAGGAATACTCTAATAAACATCCAATTGTAAGAACTCATCCTGAAACAGAAAATAAAATTCTTTTCGTTAATTGGACTTACACTAAAAAAATAGTTGGCTTGGAAGAATCGGAAAGCAACGAGATACTAAATAAGATATTTGATCACCAAGCACGACTTGACCTAACCTGTAGATTTTCATGGACGGAAAATGCTGTGGCAATCTGGGATAATCGAAGTGTAATACATTACGCGATAGCTGATTTCTATCCTGAAAGAGGGATGGGTTACGAAAGAGTTATGGATAGAATTGCTGTAATGGGAGATCGACCTTTTTAGTTTTCAATTGAGTTTTTTTGAATGAAAAAAACTTGACTAAAAATAAATATAAAAGTCAGCCCCATAATACCAAATAGCTTAAAGTTTACCCAGACTGCGTCGGAAAAATTTCTATAAACAATCTCATTACAAATAGCTAAAGATAAGAAAAAATAAGCCCATCTCTTACTTAATCCCATCCATCCGTAATCTGTTAACTTTATTGAGGACCCCATTAAACTCTTTAAAAATGGTTTTTTAAAATAAACTCCAATAAATAAGACTATAGAAAATATTAAATTGACTAAAGTAACCTTGAATTTAATAAAGAATGGATCATTAAAATAAATTGTTAGCGATCCAAAGATCAATATTAAAATTGTACTAAAAAGCAACATTGGAGAAACTTTTTTTTCTAAAATTAAAGATGCAACTATAGCAATAACCGCTGCTATCATAAGTGGTAAAATAGCTGACTGAATTTCTCCAGTTTTAATAAAATAATAGAAAAAAACTGCTAGAGGGCCAAACTCTATAAGAGGTTTTATTGAACTCTTCATTATTTTCTTAATTAGTTATGTTTTGATCTGGTTACGTACTTACCGTTTTTAATTCCTTTAAACATCTCTTCTATTAAAGGATGTGATAAAGGATCTTCAGAACTATCTGGTAATAAATTTTGTTGAGAAACGTATGCAACATAAGAAGGTTGACTTGGAGCCTCAGCAAGCAAATGGTAGAAAGGCTGATCTTTTCTTGGTCTTACTTGAGAAGGAATTGATTGATACCATTCTTCAGTATTATTAAATTCAGGATCAACATCAAATATTACTCCTCTGAAATCAAAATACTTATGTTTAACAATTGATCCTATTTCAAACTTTGCCTTATTGATCATATTCATAGGATAAGTATATTCGCAAATATTTTCAATGCTTAGTTATTGACTGATCATCTTCTTAAGCTTGGCTAACTGAACATATCCTGGGATAATAGTATCATTTACTATAGAAGCAGGGGTCCCCCTCAAGCCTAAATTTTTAGCAATTTTAATATTAGAATCAATAATTAAATTTTTCTCAGAAGTTTGTGCTTTCGAAAACATACCTGCACCATCAAAACCATTCGTATCTAGCAATTGGATAAGATCATTTTTTTTCATTTTTGGCCCTAGTTTCATAAATTCATTGTGGATTTGAAAATATAAATCTGGCTTTTGTTCCCAAACATCCATAGCAAGTTTGGAGGCAGTTTCAGAAATGCCACCGAAAATAGGAAATTCTAAATAGATAATTTGAACATTGTTATGGGACTCAAGAAGCTTTGCATAATCATATGCTTGTTTACTGCAATACCCACACCTATAATCAAAAAATTCAACTATTACATAGTCTGGATTGTCACTGCCGACATTTGGAACTTCCTGCAAATCATAATTTCTAACAACAAATTTTGCTAAGTTTGATTGGTCTTCTGCAAAATTAATATTAGTTAAACCAAATATTACAATTAAGGAAAATAATACTAATCTTAATTTATTTCTCATTAAATTGATCCAGTGTTTCTATTGATCCTATATGAAAGATTTCATTACTATTTTTATATCCCATAAGTCTATCATTGGAAATGCTTCTATTCCAGATCTTGTTTATGGAAAAAATATTTTCTTCAAAATTAACGAACGCATTTTTTGAAATAATTTGAGCCCCACAATAGACAAAAGGGCTTTTATCATTGTCTTGATATCTACAAATTTTATTTTCATCTAAAAAAACAAAATCTCCTTCTCCCTTATAGCCTTTAGTATTTTCCATCGACGAAAGACAAAGCAACGCGTCGCAGGAATTTTGATCAAACATAGCATCCATTGCTTTTAAAGAACTAATTTGCTTTTCATCCCATAAAACATCACTGTTCACTACTATGCTTTCAGTTCCATTAATTAAGCTCATGGCCTTTTTGACACCCCCGCCAGTATCTAGTATTTCAGAAGATTCATCAGAAATCTTTATTTTTGAGTTACCTAAATTTTTTAAGAACTCATTTATCTTCTCAGATTTATAGTGAACATTAATGATGATTTCTTTAACTTCTAACGATTCAAGAAAATCAATACTGTATTGAATCAGAGGTTTTCCCTTAAAACTAATTAAAGGTTTAGGAACTTCATGTGTTAGATGACGCATACGTTTCCCGAACCCCGCTGCTAAAATAATGGCTGATTTTGTATTTATACTCATAAGAATTTATTTTTGTAAACCGATATCCATGATTTTAATTCTATAAAACTTGGATCTTCAAGATGTAAATTAATAAAATTCCAAGCATTATTTATTAACTCCATATATTTAGGTTTTTGATCTCGATATTTTAATCTTGAAAAAATTCCAATGATCTTAAGGTTTCTCTGGACAGAAAAAAATCTCATTTCTTTAAAAAGTTTTTTTCGGTCATAGTTAGTAATATAAATATATTCTTCTATTAATTGCTCTTTCAGCTGAACTGTAATAGGTCTTCGTACATCTTCTAATAAAGAAACAAGGTCATAGATATTAGAACCTATCACTGCATCTTGAAAATCAATAACTCCAACTTGGTTTATTCCTTTTCTGTCTTTTAATAGAATTAGATTGTCTACATGATAATCGCGTAAAACTAATGAAGAGTTTGTAGAATCAATTCCTTTAAATATTTTTTTTAAGATCTCTTGATATTCTAATTTTTCTTTATTTGTTAATTTTATTTGACAATGCTTTTCCATAAACCAATCACAAAATAGATTCGATTCTTCAAGCAATTTATCTATTGAATAAAAAGGTATTTCTTTCTTATTAAATTTTTTCTCATTTGACTCTAAATAAATATGTGCAAGAACACCAATTGCATTTTGGTATAATGCATATTCGTTTTCATCTTTTAATATTCTTGAAAATATTTGGTCACCCAGATCTTCTAATAAAATAAATCCATTATTCTCATCAATGCTATGTATAGCTGGAGCACTTATGCCCATTTCAAGAAGAATTTTATCAACTAGATGAAACGATTTAACAGATTCTCCTTTTTCATGTGGGGCGTCCATAATCAAAGTGTTATTCCCACTGATACGATAGTATTTTCTAAATGATGCATCTGTTTCAATAAGGTGCATATCATTATTTGAAATGTTATTAGATTTTATAAATTTGTTTAAAAGCTCTATTCTTGCATCCATAAATAATTTTTTTTGTTATATAAACCAAGTAAAGCAAATGTAATTGATCTTTTATTATTTGGTTTTATTTCAAAATTTATTTCTATTCTGTTAGATGGTAAGGCTTTTTTAAATTTGTTAGCCCATTCTATAATACAAATATTATTTTCAACAGATTCACTATAATTTAATTCAATTAACTCGTCTATTTTGTTCAATCGGTAAAAATCATAGTGATAGATGCTTTTTTTTTGATCTTCATATATTTGAAGTAATGTAAACGTAGGACTTGGAATATCGTCATTGATACTATTTGAAAGCAAAGAACGTATAAGATATCTAGAAAATGTGGTTTTTCCAGAACCTAAATCTCCGTTTAAGCAAATTGTGGCATTTGTATTATTGATATCCTTAGCAAGTTTATTTGCTATTTTCTGTGTTTCTTCTTCATTAGAAGCAATCATGCCATAGATAATATCACTAACTAATTAAAATTAGTATCGGTAAGCTTCAGGTTTATAAGGACCTTCTTGTGTAACGCTTATATAGTCTGCTTGATCTTTAGATAATTTAGTTAATTTTGCTCCAACTTTATCTAAATGTAATCTGGCAACTTTTTCATCCAGGTGTTTTGGTAGAACATAAACTTTTTTCTCGTATTGATCTGGATTATTCCACAATTCAATTTGTGCAGTAACCTGATTTGTAAAAGAAGCACTCATTACAAAACTTGGATGGCCTGTTGCACAACCCAAATTAACAAGTCTACCTTCTGCTAATAAAATAATTCTCTTGTCATCTTTAAGAGTAATCTCGTGTACTTGCGGTTTAATTTCGTCCCACCTATAGTTCTTAAGGGCATCAACTTGGATCTCATTATCAAAATGACCAATATTGCACAAAATAGCTCTATCTTTCATTTCTCTCATGTGATCAGCAGTAACTATGTCTTTATTTCCAGTTGCAGTCACAACAATGTCTGCTTCTTTTATCATGTCATCCATTAAAACAACTTCATAACCTTCCATAGCTGCTTGTAATGCACAAATAGGATCTGTTTCTGTTACCATGACTCTAGCTCCACTCTGACGTAACGAGGCAGCGCTTCCTTTTCCAACATCACCAAACCCAGCAACTATTGCTACTTTTCCTGACATCATAACATCTGTAGCTCTTTTGATTCCATCCACTAAACTTTCTCTACAGCCATAAAGATTATCAAATTTTGATTTTGTAACAGAGTCATTAACATTGATTGCTGGAACCAATAAACTGCCATCTGTTTCCATTTTTTTTAGAGCTAGTACTCCAGTTGTAGTTTCTTCTGATAAACCCCTAACTTCTTTAAGTAGTTCTTTATAATCTTTGTGCATCAATGCTGTTAAATCTCCGCCATCATCAAGAATCATGTTTGGTGTCCATCCTTCTTTTCCCTCTATGGATTGTTTGACACACCACCAATATTCTTCTTCTGTTTCACCCTTCCATGCAAATACTGGAATACCTACCTTTGCAATAGCTGCAGCTGCATGATCTTGTGTTGAAAAAATATTACAAGAAGACCAGCGAACATCTGCTCCTAAATCAACTAGAGTTTCAATTAAAACTGCAGTTTGAATTGTCATGTGAAGACATCCAACTATTCTAGCTCCATCCAAGGGCTTTTTATCCTTATACTCTTTTCTTAATGCCATTAATCCAGGCATCTCTGTTTCCGCTAGAGAAATTTCTTTTCGTCCAAACTCTGCGAGCTCTATATCAGCTACTTTATAATCTTGTTTATCAGTCATCTTTAAAAAAATTCTCCAAATAGTATGAAATAAATATAAATAATCAATGCTAATATTTATAGCTTAATTTCCCAAAGGCAAGTTAATAATGAACCTTGCTCCACTTATAATATTATCTTCACTAATATTATTTGCAGAAATGTACCCACCATGTGAATCTATGATTTGCTTTGCAATATTTAGTCCCAATCCAGAATGCACAATGCGCGATAATTGATCTTCTTCTCTTAAAGAGTAAAATCTATCAAAAATTCTCTCAATATTAGGCTCTTTAATCCCGGGACCATTATCTGAAACTGAGATAGTTAGATAATTTGAAGTGGAACTAAGAGAGATTATAACTACTCCATCATTCCCAGCAAAAGATATAGCGTTATCAATAATATTCTTTATTGCTTGTTCGATAAAAGACTCTTGGCCTTTTGCCAATAACTCATTTGACTTATCCTTATCAGAAATAAACTCAAATTTAATGAGTCCGTTATTAACCTTTTGATATCCCTCTATAATAGTGAGAATTAAACTAGTTATATTGAATTTTTTTGAAACACTTTTAGAAAGAAGCGCCTCATCTTTAATCATAGAAGAGTAATCTGTAATAATATTTTCTATTCTTGAAATATCCGTTTGTATTAGATTTAAAAACTTCTTCTGGTTATCACTCATATCATCAGTAATAACCTCGGATGCCATCTTTATAGAAGCGAGGGGGTTTCTAATCTCGTGCATTAAGTCAGCTGAATAATTCTCAGTATTATCAATTTTTAAATATAGATTTTTTAACATTTCATTTAAAATTTTTGATAAATCTCCTATCTCATCAGTTCTTTTGTCTAAATCTGCAATTGTAGGCTTTGATTTAAAATCATTTTGTATTTCTCGAGCTGATCCAGCCAATGATTTTATTGGAGTTAAAATTACATAATTTAAAAAAATAGAAAATATTATTAAACAAACTGCAATTGCTAGAACTCCCATTAATACATTTAGCCTAATCTGTTCAATTATATTTCCAATTTCTGTATTGTCCTCATGAGCAATTATGAAAAATTCACTTTCTATATACTTAATTGGGAATATTGAAATTAAATGTAATTTATTATTTGGTAGTTTAATTGAGAACATTTGCTCTTCACCCTTAATTGATTTATTAAAATATTCTTTAAAAATAATATTGTTTAAAAAAATTCTATTTGAAATATTTTTTACTTTTTCTGATAGTTCACTGACTTGACTTTCGTTGTCAATGCTTTCAATATTAACATAACTTTCTTCTTCAAATGATTCTGAATCAAGATCATATCCTTTTGAATCAAAAAGTACTTTCATATTTTGATCTAATATAATTATAGAGAGATTCTTTATTTCAAGATTTGATGTAATTTTTTCTAAATCTATACCTTCTTCAATATCTCTTAATAAATTTGAAGAGTTTAGAAAGTTATGAATCATCAACGCTTGATTGTTAATTTGAGAAAGTCTTTTATTCAGTTGATATTGGTTAGAAAAAAATATTAGTGCTACAGTAATCATTGCCAAAATGATTAAGCCAATAAAATTATAAAATAAAAATTTTTTAAATAAACTGTCCAATAAGAAATATTCTAATCAAATTAGAATTTATTTCCATTGATATCCTGAACCGTAGAGGGTGTGAATTGACTGAAAATCTTGATCAATTTTTTTAAATTTCTTTCTAATGCGTTTTACATGACTATCAATTGTTCTATCATCGACATCAATTTCATCTCTATACGCTATGTCCATCAATCTATCTCTAGTTTTTACTACCCCTGGTCTTTGGACAAGTTCCTTAATAATCTTAAATTCTGTTGTTGTAAGAGGGTCTTCTAACAGCTTACCTTTCCATTCACATTCTTGTCTCAAACAATCAAGTCTAAGATCGTCGTGAACTAAAATCTCATTGCTATCTTGTTCATCAGTTTCAAGTTTTATTCTATTTAAAGTATTTTTAATGGTTTCAATTAATATCTGTTTTGAAAAATTACCACCTTTTGTAACGTAATCGTCAACACCCTGCATCAAGCCTTTTAACCGATCTTGCTCTTGATCTTTCGATGTTAAAAAAATAACGGGAGTTTTTAATTTCTCTCTTAATTTTTTGAATAATTCATACCCATCCATTTTTGGCATCTTAATATCTATGACTGCTAAATCAGGAGGATATCGGAACATACCGTTAAGCGCCGACTGTCCATCACTATAAGTATGTATAGAAAAATCTTCTTTTTTGAGCAGCTCTTCTAAAGAGATAAGGATGTTTCGATCATCATCTACCAGTGCTATTAAAGGTTTCATGTTAATAATTTCATATAAACTATTATGTACATTACTCTATGGCATTTTAATGGCAAATAACAACAACTTGATCCCCAGGATATGGACCAAATCTAAATTTTAGGGGTTAACATAAATTGTATTATATGTTTTCATTCCTGCTCTAAGTTATGGAAAATGCAATAAATTCAATAATTCTTGAAAAAGCTAAGTCGATAAAGAGAAATCTATCGTCGGATGAATTATATGAAATCGCCTATAAAACTAAAGAGGGAAAAGTTTCAAAGCACGGTGCTCTTGTAGTTAATACTGGAGAGCATACTGGCAGATCCGCTAATGATAAATTTTTTGTTAAGGAAGCCAAGAACGAAAAAAAAATCCACTGGGGAGAAACCAATGTTCCAATTAGTGAAGAAAAATTTGATAAAATATTAGAAAGTTTTATTGATTACGCTCAGAACAAAGATCTATTTGTACATGACCTTCTAGGTGGAGCTGACAGGGACAATTGCTTAGGAGTCTCAATTATTACTGAATATGCCTGGCATGGATTATTTGCTCGACATTTATTGGTCAGGCCAACTACAGAGGAAACTAAAAATTTTTCTAGTGAATTTACGATTATTAACTTTCCTAATTTAAAAATGGATCCTGCTCATCATGGAACAAGGAGTGAAACAGTAATAGCTGTCAACCTTGATAAAAAAATTATCCTTATTGCTGGAACTAAATATGCCGGCGAAACTAAAAAGTCTGTTTTCACTCTATTAAATTTTATCTTACCAGAAAAAAATATAATGCCCATGCACTGTTCAGTAAATACTGGTAAAAATGGAGACTCAGCAATATTTTTTGGTTTGTCAGGAACTGGCAAAACTACCTTAAGTGCAGATCCAAACCGCTCTCTCTTAGGAGATGATGAACATGGTTGGTCTGATCAAGGATTATTTAATTTTGAAGGAGGTTGCTACGCTAAACTTATTAGACTCTCTAAAGAAGCGGAGCCAGAAATTTATGCAACCACTCAAATGAAAAATTCAGTAATCGAAAATGTCGTAATGAACGAGGAAGGTGAACTAGATCTTGATGATAACTCCTTAACTGAAAATACTAGAGGAGCTTATCCTATTGATTTTATTCCTGGTGTAACACTTTCAGGCAAAACCACACATCCAAAAAATATTATTATGTTAACAGCCGATGCATTTGGTATTTTGCCACCTATTGCAAAACTTACTCCTAATCAAGCTATGTACCATTTTTTGTCCGGGTATACTGCTAAAGTTGCTGGGACAGAAATTGGACTTTCAAACGAACCACAAGCAACATTTTCTACATGCTTTGGTGCACCATTTATGCCAAGAAATCCAATAGAGTATGGAAACCTTCTTAAGGAAAAAATATCAAAGCATAATGTTAATTGTTGGCTGGTTAATACAGGCTGGTCAGGGGGTGTCTATGGAATAGGCAAAAGAATTTCAATAAAGTATACTCGAACACTTCTCAATGCTGTACTTACTGGTGAGTTAGATAATATTGAAATGCGTAAAGATAGTAATTTTGGTTTTTCAGTTCCTCTTAAAGTAAAAAATATAGACAGCAATATCTTAGATCCGCGAAATACTTGGCAAAATAAAGATGATTATGATAGTCATGCAAAGAAATTAGTTCAGATGTTTATAGATAATTTTGTTAAATTTCAATCTGACGTTGAAGAAAAAGTGCGAGCGTCAGGACCGATTTCAAATTAGTTGCTTACTGCAAGCTCAGAATCTTTTTTATAAGAAAATCCAGCAATATAAAAACAAATAATAGATATTATGCCAGTTGCACCAACAGTAATTAAAGAGAATGTATAAGGTGCAGATGAATTATTAAATACATGATCAATTAAGTAACCTGTAAAGAAACTTCCAACGCCCATTCCAACTATATTTACCCCTAAAATAAAAATTGCTACCATTGTTGATCTTACTTTAACTGGTGTTAATGCTTGGACTGAACCAAAAACAGGTCCATAAAAAAAAGTCACGTTTAGAGAAATAAAGAATAGTGTAAAATAAAAAATAAAGGTATTTGGGTCTACAAAGCGATAGCTAATTGTGAGAGGAATTAAAACCAAATAAGAAATGGTCAAAAAACTCATTACACCATTTTTAAATAAATGATTCAATTTGTCAGACAATACGCCCCCCAAAACTGCACCAATTGAACCACCTACTATAAAAAAAATACCAAACAGAGAATTATATTCACTAGATGTAAATCCTCTTTCATTCACAGCCCAAAGAACTTCAAAATTACCGGCTCCAAGAGGTATATGTAAAAAAATACTACCTATAATAATTAAAGTTAGAGACTTTGAATTGTATAATGTTGATTTTGTTAAACTAATAATTTCTCTAATGCTCATAGATTTTTTATCATTTTGAGAGGAGTTATCTAATTGACCTCTGATGGGTTCAATTAAAAAATATGTGATAATGGCTAAAACCACACCTATAAGTCCTAGTGAAATAAATACTGCCCGCCATCCAAACATTGGTCCAAATATTGAGGCTATCAACATGGCTAAGCCAACACCTAGAGGTATACCAAGATAGTAAATGGCAGAAGCAGTTCCTCTTTTATTTTGATTGTATACATCTGAAAGCATTGAAATTGAATTTGGAGTTAAAGCTGACTCACCAACCCCAATCAATGCTCTTGCAACTATTAAATGAGCAAAGTTTTTAGCCATGCCAGTAAATGCTGTCATAAGACTCCACAAAAAAACTCCTGCTGCAGCAATCTTCATTCTGTTAAATTTATCACCTAGTACTCCCATAAATATTCCAAATACAGAGTAAAAGAAAAGGAAATAAACGCCTGTCAACAATCCCCATTCTACATTTGTAAGATTGAAGTCTGACTTAATCTGAGGCGCAAAGGCAATGAGAAGATTTCTGTCGATAAAATTAAATATATTTAGAAGTAAAAAAAAGGCTAAATAAAAATGTGGTGAGTACGTTCTCATATATTAAGCCCTACTGTAATCATCTTCATATCTTTGTATATCATCTTCTCCAAAATAACTACCTGTTTGAATTTCAATAATATGAAGTGGTTCATTTAATTTATTTTCAAGTCTATGCTTAGATCCGGTCGGAATATAAACTGAATCATTAACTTTTAAGGTTGAAATATTTTCATCAACGGTAACTGTTGCTTCGCCTTTAATCACAACCCAAATTTCTGATCTTTTGGAATGTGATTGTAAGCTTAATCTTGATTTAGAATTGACTTGAATTTCCTTTACCTTGTGATCTTCGCTGCCATCGATAACTCTATAGCATCCCCAAGGCCGTTGTTCTTTTGGTCCATGCCAATTCTTTAAAATCCAACTTGATGAGTTTTTCTTAAAATTACCACCAACACTAAATTCAAAATGAACATTTGGATCATCCCCATGCATTTTCATTTCAGGTATATTTTCAGAATTACGATCGCCTCCATTTGCAAATATTATTTTATGATTTGGATATTTTTCTGCAACAACAGTAATTGCATTCGCCGCTGAATTATATTCGTCATCTTCAAATTCTATTGTCTCATCAACCACCGATAAGTTTGAGACTATTTCGATTCGTTCATTTATTGGAAGGAATGCACTTCCTTTTTTTTGAACAAGCCATTTATCTGAATTCAAACCAACAACCAATTTATCACCTAACATCTTTGCAGACTTAAAATATGCTATGTGTCCTGAATGTATGGGATCAAATCCACCTGTTACTAATACTATTGTTTCAACCATTAGTGAGCTTCATTCCAGTTTGCACCATAATTACTATCTACTACCAATGGAACATCTAATTGAAATAATGGCTCTAAGGCTTTCTCCATCTCTTGGGTAATCATTTTTATATATTTATCAATTTTACTTTTTTTTATCTCAAAAATTAGCTCATCGTGTACTTGTAATAGCATTTTACAATCTTTCTCGTCCAAAGATAACTTATTATTAATATTAATCATTGCAAACTTAATAATGTCAGCTGCTGTACCTTGTATAGGTGCATTAATAGCTGCTCTTTCTTGAAAAGATCTGAGTGCAAAATTTTTATCTTTTATTCTGGGGAAAAAGCATTTTCTTCCACATAAGGTTTCTACAAATCCATCTAAACGACACTTTTCTTTTGTTGTATCCATAAACTCTTTTATTCCTGAGAACTTATTGAAATAACTTTTTATAAATTCATTAGCCTCAAAATTTGTAATCGATAATTGTTTTGCTAAACCAAAAGCTGAAATTCCATAAATGATTCCAAAATTTACCGCCTTTGCTTGCCGTCTTAAATCTTGAGTAACATCTTTTAATTTTACATTAAATATTTCTGAAGCAGTGATTTGATGGATATCTTCATTATTATTGAATGCTTCTTTTAATTGAGATACATCGGCCATATGAGCAAGCACTCTTAACTCAATCTGACTGTAATCAGCTGACAAGATTACATTTCCTTTTTCTGCTATAAAAGCAGTTCTAATTGAACGTCCTTCATCAGTTCTAATTGGAATGTTCTGTAAATTTGGATCAGAAGATGCTAGACGGCCTGTACTTGTTGAAGCCATAGCATAGGAGGTATGTATTCTTTTAGTTTTGTTTACTATATGGTTTTGAAGAGCTTCGGTGTATGTATTCTTTAGTTTTGATAATTGTCTCCACTCAATAATATCCTCAGCTACTTCATTACCCTCATATGCGAGATCTTCCAATACAGATATTCCAGTTGATTTTTCACCGGTTTTAGTTTTTTTGGGGGGAGATAATTTTAATTTATTAAATAATACATCAGATAATTGTTTTGGAGAGCCAATATTGAATTCTACTTTAGTCTTTTTATATATTTCTTTTTCCAGCCCTAATATTCTTTTAGAAAAATCATTAGATAATTTCTGAAGATAACTATTATCAACTTTAATACCATTAATTTCCATTCTCATGAGGCAAGCAACTAATGGTTTTTCAATAGTCGAATAAACCAAGGAATTGTTTTCTTGTTGAACCCTTTTCTTGAAAAATCTATACAGTTTATAAGTTATTTCTGCATCTTCAGCGGCATATTCTGTAGCTCTTTTTAAATCTACTTGATCAAATGTTAATTGTGACTTTCCGGATCCAACAACATCTTTAAATTTTATTGTCTCTCTATTTAAATGGATCCTTGCTAATTCGTCCATTCCATGACGATTAACTCCAGCATCACAAGAATAGGACATGAGCATAGTGTCTTCATAGCTATTAACTTCTAAATCATATTTTTTGAGGATTGAGATATCATACTTGATGTTATGTCCTATTTTTATGATTGATTCATCTTGCATTAATAACTTCATTTCATTCATAAAATCTTTCATTGGAACTTGTTCTTGTACCATAGTATTCAATGCATCTTTATGTTGCAGGGGTATGTAGTAAGCATTTTCAAAATCAAAACAAATAGAAACCCCCACTAAATTTGCCTCTATAATATTTAAAGAGTCTGTTTCAACATCAAAAACAAAATGGCCTACATCATTAATATCATTAATTATTTTTTTTAATTTTTCTATTGAGCTCACTAAGAAATATTTAACTTTTTTGGATGGGAAATTATTTTCTTCTGTATCATTGCTAACATCTTTAGATTGTTCTGTTTTTTGAAGAGGTCTTTGCTTTGCTTTAATTTTAATATCTGGATTTTTTTTAATAATTCTTTCTGATAATTTGTTTAATTCTAAATCAACTAAAAAGGGAACAAGTTTAGAAATAGAAATTTCCTTTTTTTCTAATTCTTCAAGTTTTGGAATATCTTTGACATCATTCTTGAGCGTAACTAGTTCTTTGCTAATTTTAATTTGATTAATATTATCTTTAATGCTTGCTTTTCTTTTAATTTGTTTAATCTCATCAAAATTCTTCAATAATTTTTCTAAGTCTCCAAATTGATTAATTAAATCTGCCGCAGTTTTTATACCTATACCAGGAGCTCCCGGTATGTTATCGGAGCTATCTCCCGCAAGAGCCTGGACATCTATAACTTTATCTGGTTTAACACCAAATTTTTCATAAACTTGATCTGGGCCTATAGTCTTATTTTTCATGGTATCTAGTAAATTTATATCTTTACTTACAACCTGCATTAAATCTTTATCAGAAGAAACAATTGAAACTTTCCATTTTTTTCTTGAAGCCTGGGTGGCATAAGTTGCAATAATATCATCAGCTTCAAAACCTTTTAATTCTATAGATTTAATCCCAAAAGCTTCGACTGATTCTTTTATAATTTTAAATTGTGGAATTAAATCTTCTGGAGGATCTCCTCTATTTGCCTTGTACTCATTATAAATCTCATTTCTAAATGTCTTTCTCGCACTATCAAAAATTACTGCAATGTGTGATGGTTTAATTTTAATATTAGTATCTTCAATAAGTTTATAGAGCATATTACAAAATCCGTTAACAGCACCTGTCGGAAGCCCATCTTGTTTTCTATATAGTGCAGGTAAAGCATAATAAGCTCTAAAAATGTATCCTGACCCATCGATTAGGAATAAATGATTTTTATTGGACATTTATTAATTATTGTTTTCTAGGACAAACAACTTACTGCAGTACGGACACACTATTTTTTTTTCCTTGCCCATGTCTAAATAAATTTTTGGATGCCCTAAAGCTCCTCCATCTCCATCACAAGCAACATTGGATGATGAGACTACCTGTAATTCTTTATTTTTTATGTCTGGAGATTCCATTATCATGATGATACAAGAATTCTGAATGAAAAACTATAATTAGTAAAATATAGCTAAAAATTTATGAATAATAACATTGCTATTTCAGTAAAAAATTTAACAAAAATTTATAATGCTGGCTCAAATAATCAAATCCTTGCTCTGGATAATGTCTCTCTTGATATAACGGCGGGATCTATATTTGGCTTGTTAGGACCCAATGGAGCTGGCAAATCTACTTTCATAAATATTTTAGCTGACTTAGTTAGAAAATCTGAAGGTGACATAAAGATTCTTGAAACTGATCATGCCACCAATCTAAAAAAAGTAAAATCTCTTATGGGCATTGTCCCTCAAGAATTAAATATTGATCCTTTTTTTACACCTTTTGAATTACTAGAAATCCACGCAGGACTTTATGGTGTCCCAAAAAAGGAGCGACGTACAATGGAGATTTTAGGAATGCTTGCTCTTGAAGATAAAGCTCATGTATATGCAAGAACGCTTTCAGGAGGAATGAGAAGAAGACTCTTAATAGCTAAGGCAATGGTTCACGATCCAGCTATCCTTATTCTTGATGAACCAACAGCTGGGGTTGACGTAGAACTAAGAACAAACCTTTGGAAGAATATAGAAAAATTAAACTCTAAGGGTAAGACCATCATTATTACAACTCACTATCTACATGAAGCTGAGGAGTTGTGTGATGAAATAGCTATTATTGATGAAGGTAAGTTAATAGCTCATGATCATACATCAAAAATTAAATCTTTTATTGATAATCGTGAAATTAAGATCATCCATAATAATAAAAATAATTTAGATTTATCTTCTTTAAAAAATTTGAATATTGATCTGAAACCCAATGGTGAGACTCTTGAAATAAACTACAAACCTAGTGAAATTAAATTTAATGAGTTACTGAAAGCTATAAATGAATCTAAAATAGATATCCAAGATATATCTATAAAAGAAACAAGGCTTGAAGATGTTTTTTTAAAGCTTACGCAGAGTTAATTTTCTTTCTTGGAAATAGTCTTTCCAATATTACTGCAAGTGCGGGTAAAGTTGTCATTGCACATATCATATTTATGAAGAACATGAATGTTAACAATGACCCCATATCTGCTTGGAATTTAAGTGCAGAAAACGACCATGTTGAAACACCAATTGCGAGAGTTAGTGCAGTAAATACCACAGCTGCACCTGTGTTTTTAAATGTCTGATCAAAAGCCTCTGTCATATCTAATCCGCTCTTTAAATGTGTATTGAGTCGATTATAAATATAGAACGCATAATCAACTCCAACTCCTACTGCAAGCACCATAACCGGTAGAGTAGAAACTTTTAGACCTATTTGAGCAATATCCATAAAAGCATAACCAAGCATAGTTGCAAAAGTCAATGGAACTGTGCAACATATTGTTGCTCTCCAATCAAAATATGTAAGGAACACTAATATAATAATAACTGCATACACAATTAGCATCATTGGAAGCTCGCCAGTTTCTATAACTTCATTAGTAGCATGTTGAATGCCTACTGTGCCACTAGCAAGCCTGTATTTTATTTCATCAGTCTCAAAAACAATATGTGAATATTCTGGATTTGAGTTAAAAAACTCTTTGAAGACTTTTTCAGACTGTTTTATGTCTTTTACTCTGAAGTTTACATTTTCATCAAAATCATCAATGCTTCGATAATAGTTAGCTAAACTGGTAACCCATAAGTTTCTAGAATTAAATGCATTTTCATATGCGAAATCTGTAAATTCCTCATCAGTAAATACTTTTGGATTTTCAACTCCTAAATCTTCAATTGGTTGCTCAGTATTATTTGCAAAATTTGCATCAGGAATTATTTCAGTTCCTTCAGCTGGCTTTTGAATCAAAACCCTAAATGTAATCGTTTCTTCAAGCTCTCTGAACTTTTGGTTATAATCTTCTATCTGATGAATTATATGACTAATTGTTGTTGCTTTATGATCTTTTGTAAAAACATAGATGGGCATAATTGAACAGGCTTCATTTATTAAACCAGTTGATGGATCAACAACACTTGTTGCAAATGAAAGAGCTCTTTCATTATGAGGTAAATAAGTCCATTTTAGATTACCTTCGGCATACCCACTAAGTGCTCTTTTAGCTATACTTGATAGTGATATAACTTTGGTAACGCCATCAATATTTTCTAAATACCAGTGAAAATTATTTTGGGCCTCAACAACGTAAGTAGACCTGCAAGGATTCACTCCTAATGCTGCTCCAACTTCAGGAATAACAACAAGAACATCAGTTGTAACATTATATCTTTTTGTAATTTCAGTTATGTCTTTATTATAACGAGCCTCAGGTCTTAGCTCAGGCGCGCCAGCATGTAGATCTCCAACATGACGTTCACTTGCAAGATATGCTGCGCCGGCAAACAGTACGGCACTAACGGTTAAAGTGATTACTGCCTGACGAGGTTGAGCTAATCTAGCAAAAAAACCCATCATATTTTGTCTGTAATTTATTGCTGATTGGGCAGAAACTGCAAATTTTGGACTATACCTCGCATAGGAAGCCGCTAATGGCAACATAACTAGGTTAGTAATAATCTTAAAGGCCACTCCAATAGAAGCTGTAATACCTAATTCCTGTATCATTCCTATTGGCAATAATATTAATGTTCCAAATCCAACAAGATCTGTAACTAAAGCCATTGAACCAGGAACTAGCAACCTTGAAAAACTTGCCCGTGCAGCTACCTCAGAAGATTTTCCATCTATAACTTCTTTTGTAATTTGATTAACCTGTTGAATACCGTGAGAAACTCCAATAGCAAAAACTAAGAAAGGAACGAGTATGGCTAAAGGATCTAATCCGTATCCTAATATTTTTAACATACCAAATTGCCATACCAATGAACACAGTGAGCAAAATAAAGGCAAGAAAGTTAAAGTCCAAGATCTTGAATACCAATACACTGCCAAAATTGTTAATACAAAAGCTAGTGCGAAAAATATAACGACATTATATGCTTCACTTGCAATATCAGAAATCATCTTTGCAAACCCAGTTATCTCAACTCTATAGAATCCTTGTTCATACTCATCTCTTATTGACTCAATTTCCGCTCCAAGTTTTAAGTAGTCTAATTTCTCACCTGTTCGTGGATCGTATTCAGTCAATTCAACTTTTATTAAAGATGAAGTGAAATCATTAGAAACCATACTACCGACATGACCACCTGTTAAAATTCTCTCTCTAATTTTATTAATTTCATTCTCATTTAATTTTTCAGGAATAATATTTCCAGGAATAACTGCTGTTCTTTCAAATCCTTCTTCGGTAACCATCATCACTGCAACATTTGGTGTCCATAAAGATTGCATGGATGCTTGGTTAACCCCTGGAAGATATCTAATAGTTTCAGAGAGATTAAAAAGTTTAGTAAGATATTCTTTACTAAAGATATCACCTTCTGTAGTTCTTAGGGCAACTGTAATGCTATTAGTGCCGCTTAAATCACCTTGATACGCATAGTATGTTTTTATAAATTCGTGATTACTTGGTAGCTGTTTATAGAAGCCTGCATCCATTTTAATTTGCACAGCAAAATAGCCCATTATAATTGTCAAAATTATAAAGCTTGAAAGAACAACAACTCTAAATTTAAAAAACCAATTTTCTATTTTCTGTAACATATAGGAGTGTATGATTTATGATAATCGATCAAAAATATTGGAAAATAGATCTTTTGTACAATACTTAATCTCATTATTTATTTAAGCATTATTAGGTTAATTCTATGACATCTGCTATAAACAAATTTAAATAACTGATTTATTTTGGAATTTTTGATATAAAAATGAACGCTCTCTCATTTTTTCTTTAATAGATATAATTTTTGACTATAATTACATATATGGTTGAGCTGAGACAAAGAATAGATTTTGCAAAAATATTTGCTAGAGATCAAGTGTTCAAATTAAAGAGGGCTTGGCAAGTTTCAAAAAGTGGAAAAAATTCCATGACTAAGGATCCGGCTTATAATGCTGCAAATCCTAAACATTTTATCCCAATGATTGAAGAAGATCGTTATACGGAACGTACTGACACATTTGACCAAATGATTGCTGCTACCCATAAGCATTTTTGGGACCCAAATGACAAAAGGTTTATTGATTTTGACCAACCTTTTGATATGGAAAATGAATACATTGTAGATCCAAGAATATTTTGCATAGAACTAAAAATTCCATCTGTTGCTGAAAGGTTAACTGAAAAACAAAAAATAAAATTAAATAATGAAAGCTTTAGATGGACCTTGTCGCAAATATTGCATGGAGAACAAGGAGCTTTATCTTTAAGCGCAAGTCTCTGCCATATATTAAAAGATCCTGGAGCACAAGAGTATGCTGCTAATCAAACGAGAGAAGAAGCAAGGCACGTTACAGGATTTACAAATTATATTAAACTTAGATGGGGAACTCCATATCCGGCTGGTCCGACTCTTGGAAGACTTTTAGAACAAGTGGTTTCTTCTGATGTAGTTTATAAAAAAATTGTTGGCATGCAAATGCTCATTGAGGGATTAGCTATGGGAGCTTTTGGTATGGCTCATCAAGATACTAATGACCCTTTACTCAAAACATTGCTAAAATACACAATGAGTGATGAAGCTTTCCATCATAAATTTGGAAAAATTTGGGCTGATCGAACAATACCAAAACTAAGTCCATCTGAGCGCAATAAAGTTGAAGACTGGTCACATACAGTGTTCCATGACTTATTATATAATTTGGTTAACCCTTGGGAAAAAAAATTAATTTATGAGAGTGTTGGCCTTGATCACAAATTTGTCACTGAAGCTTTCATGAAAGAAATGGACCGTGATACAATCATCCGAGATGAAATGATGGAAAACAACAATATATTTAGGGTTCTTTGTAAAACATTACTTAAAGCAAACATAATTACTGAACGCACAAGAAAGCATTATGCTGAATTTGTTAATATGGAAGAACTGCAGGCAGAAGATGACGAGGTTGCAGGAATTGATATTGCAAATGAAGGGCTTGATATTCTTGAAAAAATTAACAAAACAAGAAAAGTAGCTTGATAGCTATTTTACTAAGTAGTTTTTAATATAATCCTTAACTCCTTGTTCGATAGTTAAAAAATCTTTTTTATACCCAGCTTTGCGTAAATTATTCATTTTAGCTTTTGTATAATATTGGTAGCCATTTCTTATTCTGTTTGGAGTTGGGACATAGTTGATATTAGGTTTGATATTAACATTTTTAAAAACTGTCTTTGCTAGATCATAGAATGTTCTCGATTTACCAGTGCCTACGTTATAGATGCCTGTTAGTTTTCTTTTTTTAAGCAACCAAATTACAACTTTAACACAATCTTTAATGTAAATAAAATCTCTTGATTGTTTGCCATCGGCAAACTTTTTATGATGAGATTTAAATAATTTTAGTTTCTTTGTCATTTGAATTTCCTTTAAGAATTTTGGAATAGGACTCATCATAAATCCTTTATGTAATTCATTTGGTCCATAAACGTTAAAGAACTTTAAACCAACAGGATTTGATTCTAATTTTTCACCTGATTTAATTAAGCTGAGAATGTGTAGATCAAATAAATGCTTACTTAATCCATAATAGTTTATTGGTTTAAGTTTGAGAAAATTATTAAATGAATTTTCATCGTCATAATAGTCAAAACTGTTTCCATACGTAGCAGCTGATGAAGCATATATAAATTTAATATTATATTTATTACAAATATTAAAAAGTTTGAGAGAATATAAATAATTATTATTAAGTAAAAGCTCTAAATTGGTTTCATCTGTTGCGCTAATTGCACCCATATGAATAACAGCAGATATTTTTTTCTTATTTTTTTCAACAAATGAGAATATTTCATTAATCTTAATTATCTTTTTTCCTTTAACAGGAGCGATATTCTTCTTCTTTATTGGATCATTAAGTTTATCACATATGACAACTCTATATTTTTTAGATAATTCTTGAGCAATATTTGAACCAATAAAACCTGCGCCTCCTGTAACTATAATCATTTCATTCTCTCATTGATAATTTTGGTTGTGCTAAATCCTGGCAATAAATCAATGACTTCTACAGAACCACCATTTTCTATTACAAACTTAGATCCAACTATATCGGCCTTATTATAATCGCCTCCTTTTATTAGTATGTCTGGGTTTAAATATTTAATAATATTTTCTGGAGTTTCGGTATTGAATATAGCTACAGCATCAACCTCTTTCATTTTTGATAAGTTCTTTGCTCTTTGTTCTTGATTTTCTATTGGACGGTTCTCGCCTTTAAGTATCTTTACTGATTCATCTGAGTTCAAACCTACTATTAAAAAATCACATCTCTTTTTTGCTTCTCTAATTAAATAAAAATGCCCCTCATGAAGCAAGTCAAAGCAGCCATTGGTAAAGCCAATGATTTTCTTATTACCGATATCAGCAATCTTTTTTAAAATTTCTTTTTCTCTAAGAACCTTTTCTTCGCTCATCTAGAACTTGATCATTTCTTCTTGTGTTGTAACAGCAGTCCCTTTTTTACCCACAACGATCCCAGCAGCATGATTTGATAAAAGCGCGGAAGTTTCTATATCAAAACCACTTGCTATCATAATTGCCAATACAGCTATAACAGTATCTCCTGCTCCACTAACATCATAAATTTCTTTTGCAAGGGTCGGAAAATTCTTAAAGTTTTTATTACTAATTAAAATCATTCCCTTTTCAGATCTGGTAACAAGAACATTTTTTATTTTACACTGTTCAATAATTTGCTTTCCACTTTTGACAGCTTCTTTCTCAGAATCAATAAAATTATTTGTCGCCTCAGATAGTTCTTTTTGATTTGGAGTAAGAAAATCAACGCCCTCATAAATTTTAAAATCCTTACTTTTAGGATCAACTAGGACAATTTTTTTACTTTTTTTAGCTAATTGAACTATTTCTTTTATAAATTCTTTTGTAATCAAACCTTTTTTATAATCAGATATTATAATTGCATCACAATGCTCTATCTGTTTCTTTACCTTGTCTTTGATTTTCCTGATATATGAGCTTTGAGATATTGGCCTAACTTTTTCCTTATCAGCCCTCAGAAGTTGAGTAAAATTATTCAAAAAACGCATCTTAAGCGGCGTTGAATAATTCTCATCAACTACAAAATCACTTTTCAAATTCTTCTCTTTTTTTATTAATTTTTCTATATCTTTAGATGAAGAATCCTCTCCTATTATGCTAACAATAGTAGCCTTTCCCCCTAGGCTAGATATGTTCCTAGCAACATTTCCTACTCCACCAAGTTGAAAATTTTCTTCATTAATTGAAAGAATTGGAACAGGGGCCTCTGGTGACATTCTTTCTACCTTCCCATATATATATTGATCAAGAATCATATCTCCAACACATAGTATTTGTGTTTCACTAATCCTT
>CABWZX010000007.1 GCA_902510025.1 uncultured Pelagibacteraceae bacterium
AAAATAATTATTTCTTGATTCTTCAGTATCCATTTCAGTGCCTGGAAGTAAATGTAAATTATAATTCTGCACTGAAAATCCAAGATTTATCAGCTCCCTATTTGCATGTAAATGACTTTCTCTTGTTTCATTGGGTAAACCTATAATTAACTCAGTAAATGGTGTTTCTTTAATACCTAAATCTTTTAAGTCAGTTAAAAGTTTCATTACTTGTTCAGCGCTTAAATTTTTCCTCTTTATTGCGCCAAGTACATTCTCGTCGAGAGTTTGCATTGAAGCACCAACAGATGTTATGCCCCTAAATTCTTTTGCTGTATTCAATACTCTATCAGGTCTTGTTTTATTCCATTGAACAATTACGTGTTGGGGGAAATTATATTTAGTGCTGCATTTATACATTTCTTTTGCAAAATCTGCATCTCTTTCTAAAATCCCAAAGTTTGCATCAGCTATAAATAATGAAGCAGCGTTCTTAGTTCGTTTTGATATATATTCTATTTCTTTCATCACTCTTTCTTCATCAAACCTTAACAATTTTTGAGTACCTATTCCCCACGCACAAAAAGTACATCGGTATGGACATGATCTATTGGTTTCGATGATGGGAATATAAGGACCATCAAAAAAATCATCTAACATTCCATTTAAATAGGGAGATGGGATGTCATTCAAGTCGTCTAACGGCCCTATATTCTCACCAACAAAAAACTTTTCTTCTGAAGATAAATTAGAATCATTATTCCTTGGAAATAAATTAACAATTGTGCCGTCTATTTTTTCTTGCCTCAATTTTTGGACACTATTGTTGACATCATTGAATCTTTCAATAGCATTCCAAAAACCTTTTTCACCCTGGTTTACAATATAAATATCGCAGTCAGGAGAAATATCATCAAAAAAAACTTCAGCACCTCTTAGATTTGCATTGATATTTGTGAAATGAGGTCCACCAGCGATATTTAAGACATTAGGATTTAATTCTTTTGCGATGGACATTATCTTAGAATTTAAATTCTCATTCCATACATAGTAAGACAATGCTAGTACATCAGGCTTTTCTGACTTTATGGATTCAATAATATTTGTCGGATCTTTAAATAACTGGGTACTAATTTCTAGGTTTATTTCTTTCGCCTTTTTTTTTGCATAAGATGCTACATAGCCAATATTAAGAGGCGTTGTCCATATCCCACTACCTGACCATGTATGGACTAAATCTCCAAAAAAAATCTTCATAGTCTAGTTTATATAGTTAATTAGTTGGATGGTATCAATAATTTTTTAATTTATGAGATAATGCTTTACATTTTTATTCTAAGTTTTTGCAAAACTGTTTTTCTTAAGGGCTCTCCTTTTTCCAAATCTACAGGGCTTGCTTTACCAATTAGTTGATAATAGTATTTAGGAAGAATTCCATGGCCCGGTCTTATTCTCCTAATATTTTTAGAAGAAAATTTTTCGCCTTTTTTAATTTTATTTACTACAAATATAGATCTTCTAAAAATCTTACTTTTATCTTCTGATTTATTTCTGAAATATTTTTCCTTACCAAGTAATGCATATGTCTCATTAATAGAAGATTTAAAAAATTTAATCTCTTTCCCTTTTAAGGAAAAATCTATATCAAGTCCTTTCTTTTGATTGTCTAAAGCAATATGCTTTTCTATGACTTGAGCTCCGGCTGCAACTGCAGCGCAAGCTACCCTTTCATCTTTTGAATGATCTGATAATCCGACTCGGCAATTAAATTTATCTTTTAGTATCTTAATATTGTTTAAATTAAAATCAGAATTATCTGAGGGATACTTACTTACGCAATACAATAGTGTTATGTCTTTTGCTCCCCCCTTCTTAGCTGTTAAATATGCTTCTTCTATCTCAACCATGCTGGCCATGCCTGTAGATATAATTATTGGTTTTTTTGTTTTTGCAATTTTTTTTATTAAAGGTAAATCAGTTATTTCAAATGAAGCAACTTTGTATATAGGACAATTTAATCTTTCCAATAAAATTAATGCACTTTCATCAAATGGTGTACTAAAAATAATAATCCCTAATTTTCTTGCATAAGCAAATAACTCTTCATGCCATTTAAAAGGTGTATGAGCATCGTTATAAAGATCCCATAGATTATAACCCTTCCATAAACCTTCATTAATATTAAAATATTTCTTTCCAGATTTAACTGTCATTGTATCAGCATTGTAAGTCTGTAATTTTACAGCATCAGCTCCATTAGTGTGAGCGCATTTGATAAGTTTTTTTGCTAAACTAATACTGCCACAATGATTAGAAGAAATTTCTGCTACCAAAAAAGGGTATTTAAAAATTTTTGGCATTTTTATTTACCAAGTTTTTTTGCAAGTGTAGATATTCTTTGATCCTCTTTATATATTTTAGACATTGTCTTTGCAGCTTCATCTGGTGAATATTTAAAAGCAATTCTTAGAATATTCATCCAATTACCATTATTCTTTGACCTGATAGATTCAATTTGATCTATAATCTTCTGATATTTTTTTTGCTTATTTAATTTCTTCATATATTTAACTTTATCACGATTTTTGCAATTACAAAACAGGTAATAACTTCGAAGCTCGTCACACTTAGTATAATTTGCTTTTTCAAAAGTTTTAATGCTTGCCAAATTATTTTTTTTAATCATAGAAAATAAGACTTTGCAGTCTTTTATGATTTCTTTTTGTAATTGACTCTTCAATAGAAGTTTTGATCCAAATCCTCTATTTCTAAATTCAGGATTGATATTTATACTAACAACATAATTGTCATCTTTATTTTTTTCGTATCTTACAAATCCAACTTTTTCTCTTTTGTGGGTTCCAATAAAATATTTATTCTCCTTACTCAAAAGAATCTTTTTAAACCAAACTCTATGGGAAGGATATTTTATTTTCTTCTGATTAATAGAATTTTTTCTTGATACTAGATCGTTGCGCCAATTAAATACATCGTCAATATCTTCTATCAATAACTTTCTAACATTGATCATCTTTGAATCAATATAAGTGATTGTAATAAAAATTTAAATATGAATGTAAAATACTCTAAAATATGGTTTGTAAAGTGACAATAATTTCACATTTAGTAGACCTGGCAATGTCCTACTCTCCCATGCCTTAAGACATAGTACCATCGGCGCTGGAGCCCTTAACATTCGAGTTCGAAATGGGATCGTGTGTAGCCTCTCCGCTAAAACCACCAGGTCAACAAAATGTGAAATCAATACCAAATAATATTTTATTAATTATTCTATCTTTGTGTTGCTTGTATATTACTAGTTTGTTTCTAGTACATAGAAAATCAAGCCGATCGAGTTATTAGTATCAGTTAGCTTCATGCATTACTGCACTTCCACACCTGACCTATCAACGTGGTGGTCTACCACAACTCTCATGGAAGAATTAGTTTCGAGGGAGGCTTCCCGCTTAGATGCTTTCAGCGGTTATCCCGTCCGTACTTGGCTACCCAGCGATGCCGATGGCACGACAACTGGTACACCATTGGTACGTTCACTCCGGTCCTCTCGTACTAGGAGTAACTCCTCTCAATTCTTCAACACCCACGGCAGATAGGGACCGAACTGTCTCACGACGTTCTAAACCCAGCTCGCGTACCACTTTAATCGGCGAACAGCCGAACCCTTGGGACCTGCTCCAGCCCCAGGATGTGATGAGCCGACATCGAGGTGCCAAACACCGCCGTCGATATGAACTCTTGGGCGGTATCAGCCTGTTATCCCCGGCGTACCTTTTATCCGTTGAGCGATGGCCCTTCCACTTAGAACCACCGGATCACTATGACCGTCTTTCGACTCTGCTCGACTTGTCAGTCTCGCAGTCAGGCAGGCTTATGCCATTGCACTCAACAGCTGATTTCCGACCAGCTTGAGCCTACCTTCGCACGCCTCCGTTACTCTTTAGGAGGCGACCGCCCCAGTCAAACTACCCACCATACACTGTCTTGAACCCAGATAATGGGTCTCAGTTAGATGTCAAAAATTACAAGAGTGGTATTTCAAGGATGACTCCATGAAAGCTAGCGCCCTCACTTCAAAGTCTACCACCTATCCTACACATGCAATTTCTAACACCAATGTAAAGCTATAGTAAAGGTGCACGGGGTCTTTCCGTCTAACCGCGGGTACTCCGCATCTTCACGGAGAATTCAATTTCGCTGAGTCTACGCTGGAGACAGCGGGGAAATCATTACGCCATTCGTGCAGGTCGGAACTTACCCGACAAGGAATTTCGCTACCTTAGGACCGTTATAGTTACGGCCGCCGTTCACCGGGACTTCAGTTTGTAGCTTGCACCACTCACTTTAATCTTCCGGCACCGGGCAGGCGTCAGACCCTATACGTCGCCTTGCGGCTTTGCAGAGTCCTGTGTTTTTAATAAACAGTTGCTACCCCCATTTCTGTGCCACCCACATCTGGTTGCCCAAACATAGGTCCTCCTTCTTCCGAAGTTACAGAGGCATTTTGCCGAGTTCCTTCAGCATAGTTCTCTCAAGCGCCTTGGTATCTTCTACCTATCCACCTGTGTCGGTTTCGGGTACGGTCTATGATGAGGCTATTTCCTGGAACAACTTCACTGCCTATCCAATCCATATAAGGATAGACAATTTACGTCATCCGTCACATCTCATCTGGTCAAGGAATATTAACCTTGTTCCCATCGACTACGACTTTCGTCCTTGTCTTAGGAGCCGACTCAACCTGCGCGGATTAGCCTTGCGCAGGAACCCTTGGATTTTCGGCGACAGAGTTTCTCACTCTGTTTGTCGCTACTCATGTCAGCATTCTCACTTCCGATATCTCCAGGAGCTCTCACGAGTCTCCCTTCAACAACGTACGGAACGCTCCGCTACCACACAATAAATTGTGTCCAAAGCTTCGGTGTATTGTTTAGCCCCGTTACATCTTCGGCGCCGGACAACTTAATTAGACCAGTGAGCTGTTACGCTTTCTTTAAAGGATGGCTGCTTCTAAGCCAACCTCCTGGCTGTTTTGGTCGTCCGACATCCTTTCCCACTTAACAATAACTTGGGGACCTTAGCTGTTGGTCTGGACTGTTTTCCTTTCGACTACGGACCTTAGCACCCGTAGTCTGTCTGCCATATAGTACTCACCGGTATTTGGAGTTTGGTTGGACTTAGTAAGGATCTCTCCCCCCTTGCCCATCCAGTGCTCTACCCCCGGTGGTATTCATATGACGCACTACCTAAATAGTTTTCGCGGAGAACCAGCTATATCCGAGTTTGATTGGCCTTTCACCCCTAACCACAAGTCATCCAAAGACTTTTCAACGTCAACTGGTTCGGTCCTCCAATAAGTGTTACCTTATCTTCAACCTGCTCATGGCTAGATCACTCGGTTTCGGGTTTAATCCAAAGTACTGATCGCCCTATTCAGACTCGCTTTCGCTACGCCTACACCTCACGGCTTAAGCTTGCACTTTAAACTAACTCGCTGACCCATTATACAAAAGGTACGCCGTCACCCTTGCGGGCTTCGACAGCTTGTAAGCATTCAATTTCAGGATCTATTTCACTCCCCTCGTCGGGGTTCTTTTCACCTTTCCCTCACGGTACTAGTTCACTATCGGTCACACAAGAGTACTTAGGCTTAGAGGGTGGTCCCCCTATATTCGGACAAGATTTCACGTGTCCCGTCTTACTCGAAGATATTAACCATCATTACCCATACGAGACTATCACTCTCTATGGTTTACCTTTCCAGATAATTTTGGTTGTATGGTTAATACCATTGGCCTAGTCCGCTTTCGCTCGCCACTACTTACGGAGTATCGGTTGATATCCTTTCCTCCAGTTACTTAGATGTTTCAGTTCACTGGGTTCGCTTTACTAACCTATGTATTCAGTTAGCAATAACTCAAAAGAGTTGGGTTTCCCCATTCGGAAATCTTCGGATCAAAGTGTGTTCGTCACTCCCCGAAGCTTATCGCAACGTACTACGTCCTTCATCGCCTTTGTGTGCCAAGGCATCCATCAAATGCTCTTAAACGCTTGATTATTCTATGTACAAAAAACAAACTTATATGCTTTTTGCAATACTTAGATATTTTGAATTCTCAATAAAAATTTTATTAATTTAGTATTGATGTCACTTCACGATGTAAATGGAAAAGCTTAAAACTTTGGTGGAGCTGACCGGGATCGAACCGGTGACCCCCTGCTTGCAAAGCAGGTGCTCTCCCAGCTGAGCTACAGCCCCAAGAGATACCACCGTCATGGTGGGCCTGGGTAGACTCGAACTACCGACCTCACCCTTATCAGGGGTGCGCTCTAACCAGACTGAGCTACAAGCCCAAACGTAAGGCTTAATAGTTTTAAACAATGAAAGAGAAACGAGGACGGTAAGCCACATATAATTACTAAGTTAAATATTTTTTAAATTCATAATTAATGAACTCAAAAAATTACTCTTAGAAAGGAGGTGATCCAACCGCAGGTTCCCCTACGGTTACCTTGTTACGACTTCACCCCAGTCGCTAATCTTACCGTGGTTGGCTGCCTCCTTACGGTTAGCGAACCAGCTTCAGGTAAAACCAACTCCCATGGTGTGACGGGCGGTGTGTACAAGACCCGGGAACGTATTCACCGTAGCGCGCTGATCTACGATTACTAGCGATTCCAACTTCATGCACTCGAGTTGCAGAGTACAATCCGAACTGAGGTAACTTTTGGAGATTTGCTCCAGATTGCTCCTTCGCTGCCCTTTGTAGTTACCATTGTATCACGTGTGTAGCCCGGCCCGTAAGGGCCATGAGGACTTGACGTCATCCCCACCTTCCTCCGGCTTATCACCGGCAGTTCCTTCAAAGTTCCCACCATAATGTGCTGGCAATTGAAGGTAAGGGTTGCGCTCGTTGCGGGACTTAACCCAACATCTCACGACACGAGCTGACGACAGCCATGCAGCACCTGTATCCAATCCACCCGAAGTGAAGAACTTAATCTCTTAAGTTCGCGATTGGTATGTCAAGGGCCGGTAAGGTTCTTCGCGTATCTTCGAATTAAACCACATGATCCACCGCTTGTGCGGGTCCCCGTCAATTCATTTGAGTTTTAGCCTTGCGGCCGTACTTCCCAGGCGGAGTGCTTAACGCGTTAACTGCGATACTGAGAATCAAAATTCCCAACATCTAGCACTCATCGTTTACTGCATGGACTACCAGGGTATCTAATCCTGTTCGCTACCCATGCTTTCGAACCTCAGCGTCAGTATTGGCCCAGAGAGTCGCCTTCGCCACTGGTGTTCCTCCTAATATCTACGAATTTCACCTCTACACTAGGAATTCCACTCTCCTCTACCAAACTCAAGAAATGTAGTTTTGAAGGCAGTTCCAGAGTTAAGCTCTGGGATTTCACCTCCAACTTACAAATCCGCCTACGCTCGCTTTACGCCCAGTAATTCCGAATAACGCTAGATCCCTCCGTATTACCGCGGCTGCTGGCACGGAGTTAGCCGGATCTTCTTCTTCAGGTACCGTCATTATCTTCCCTGACGAAAGAGCTTTACAACCCTAAGGCCTTCATCACTCACGCGGCATCGCTGGATCAGGGTTGCCCCCATTGTCCAATATTCCCCACTGCTGCCTCCCGTAGGAGTCTGGGCCGTGTCTCAGTCCCAGTGTGGCTGATCATCCTCTCAGACCAGCTATAGATCGAAGTCTTGGTGAGCCGTTACCTCACCAACAAACTAATCTAACGCGGGCCCATCCAATAGCGCATAAAGCTTTCCCCCAAAGGGCGTATAAAGTATTAGCTCAAGTTTCCTCAAGTTGTTCTCTACTAAAGGGCAGGTTCCCACGCGTTACTCACCCGTCTGCCACTAGATCCGAAGATCTCGTTCGACTTGCATGTGTTAAGCGTGCCGCCAGCGTTCATTCTGAGCCATGATCAAACTCTCAAGTTTAAACACGACGCACACAAACTTATTGGCGGAGTTACATAATATAAATTATGTAATCCAAATAAAACGTGTACGATTATTCTGTACTGCGGAATTACCGCCCACGTTTCTCTTTCAAATTTACTTTTCCAATAGCATAACACGCAAAAGACCCTCCATTTTTTCAATAGAAAAAATTAAGAATTATTTCCGATATTATATTAAGACTACAATTTTATAGTCATATGCCGCAGGTTCAGAGCATCACCGAACAAGGGTGATGGCTTTTTTATAAGTATAGAGCCAATAAGTCAAGCTACATCACTAAAAAAGCTTGTAAAAAAGGGATTTTTTCAATGTTGAAAATATATAATGTTTTCAACAAGATAGGTCCTTTGTCTGGAAAAGAACTTAATTTAGACTAATAATTAATGAAAAATTTAGATATATCAGACTGCTTATTATGAATATTAACAACAAATTCAGCTTAACAATATTAGGTGGCTTATTAATTACCCTCGCAACCACCTATTACCTTGTAATAAATCATAGTGATATTAAAAAATATAAAAATATAAATATAATTAAAACTCAACAACTTGAGGTGCTAGAAAAAGATTCTACTGATCTTGAGATTGCATACACTTACAAAAAGAAATATGAAATGCAAGATGGAGAAACTTTTTCTCAAATACTTAAAAAGACAGAATTAAATGATAACGAGATTCAAAAAATAATAGAGCTAACAAAAGAAAAAGTTGATTTAAATAAATTAAATATTGGTACGAGGATTGAAACACTTTCTTCAATAAAAAATGATGATTTATTAATCCAAAATATAATAATTTACCCTGATAGAGAAAGTGAAATTTTTCTATTCCGAAATAACAACAAGTTTGAGATAAAATCAAACCTGCTAAAACTTTACCCTGAATTGGTTTATCAAGAAGTGGATATTCAGAACAGCATCTTTGAATCATTAACAAATGTAAATACTCCTGAAAATATTATTATGGAGTTTGTTCAACTTTTTAGTTTTGATATAGACTTCCAGCGAGAAATAAGGCAAGGAAATAAGATAAAGATTTTTTATAAAAAATTTAATGATGAAAAACAAAACTTTGTAAAAGCAGGATCAATTTATTTTGCTGAGATTAAATTACACAATCATTCTTATGAATTATATAGATTCGAAAATGAAAATGAAAAATTAGTAGGCTATTTTGACAGCAAAGGAAAAAGTGCTACCAAAGCACTGATGAAAACCCCTATTAATGGTGCAAGACTTTCATCTGGATTTGGAATGAGAAAACATCCAATTCTAGGATACAACAAAAAGCACCAGGGAGTTGATTTTGCTGCTCCAAAAGGTACTCCAATAATGGCAGCTGGAACAGGTCATGTTGAGTTTGTTGGAAATAATGGAGGCGCAGGTAAATATATTAGAATTAAGCACATGAATGGATATAAAACTGCATATGCACATTTAAGTGAGTATGCGTCAGGAATAAACAAAAATGTTAAAGTAAAGCAAGGCCAAACTATTGGCTATGTAGGCTCGACGGGTTTATCAACTGGACCCCACCTTCACTATGAAGTTTGGTTTAATGGAAAGAGAATAAATCCAATGACCATGAAACTCCCTTCAGGTAAAAAATTAGAAAATAATGATTTTGAGGTTTTTCTTAATCTAAAGGAAGAAATTAATATAAAAATGAATAAAAATTCTTAAGCTTCTAAGCTAGCAGATTCATTGGTAATTGGATCATCTTGCTCTGAAGAATCATCAATTTCAGATTCTTTACTCTCTAGATCTTTTTTATTCTCTAAAGAACTGCCATTGCTATTTCTTTCATTTTTTATATTAATAATTCGAGCGTAATGTTCAGCATGTTGCATATAATTTTCTGCACCTATGTAATCACCTGATGACATTGCATCTTTTGCTAAATTCTTATATTTTTCAAGAACTGTTGTTAGACTACCTCTTACTCTGGCTCCGTTATTACCAGTATTAAAGTTATCGCTATGATTCCTACTACTATGATGTGTACGTCTAAATGGACGACTTCTTTTATTTTTCACTTTTGAAATTAAATTTCTCGCAATTTATTTGGAAATAATTTTCTCTTTTAAAGTTAAATTCACTTTTGAGAATTCACGTAAATTAGTGTGATGTAAAAAATTAATCAAGTTTTTTATTTAAATTTTTTCAGCTGCTATACACCGAGGAATGCCTGAAACATCATCTCCAATATGGATTAATCTAAAATCATTATTTTTCAACAAGTTACTTACTGCTTCAGTCTGTCCTAAGCCAATTTCAAATAAGACTTTTTGGCCACACTTATGGTTTTTATTTAAATTTTGAATAACTTTTTTGTAACAAATTAAGCCTTCTTCATCTGCAAATATAGCCTGATGGGGTTCATAGCTAGTTACATCTTTCTGCATATTATTAATATCATTCTTATTAACATAAGGAGGATTGCAAACTATCACATCAAATTCTTTCGTATTAAATGTAGAAAAGTCAGCTAGTTTAAATTTTAGTCTTTTATTATTAGATAGTGTATTTTTATTTTTTTCAGCGACTTTAATCGCCTCTTTACTATTATCAATTCCTATCCCATCGCTATATTTATATTCTTTTAATAAAGAAATGATCAAGCAACCTGAGCCAGTTCCCAGATCAGCAAATTTTAATTTACTATCTTTATTGGGAATAAGATTTAAAACCATTTCAATGATAATTTCAGAATCTGGCCTCGGAATCAAAGTAGAATTATTTACGTAAAAAGAATCTTTCCAAAATTCTCTTTTATTTAAAATATATGCGATTGGTTCATATTTTTTTCTTCTCTCTAAAAATGATTGAAAAGTTTCAAATTGAGATTCTGATAAGAAAATTTCAGATGTAGAAATTAAATCTTCATCAGAAATATGTAAAATATTTTTTATTAATAATCTTGATTCAAGTAAAGAGTTGATTACTCCTTTTTTAGTTAACTGTTTTCTCCCGATAGTTAATGCTTCTCTTACCGAGATCATGATTATTCACCCTGTTCAGCAATAATAAGACCTGAAATTACTTCGTCTAAACCCACAGCATTAAGAATTTCATCTAACTTATATAGTGTGAGATTAATCCTATGGTCAGTTACTCGACCTTGAGGAAAATTATATGTTCGTATTCTTTCAGACCTGTCTCCTGATCCAATTTGTGATTTTCTTTTATCGGCAATTTCTTCTGTTTGTTTTTTTCTTTCATGATCGTAAAGCCTTGTTTTTAATACAATCATGGCTTTTGCCTTATTCTTATGCTGAGATTTTTCATCTTGTTGTTGAACAGCTATACCTGTAGGCAGATGAGTAATTCTTACCGCACTATCAGTAGTATTTACATGCTGACCGCCCGCGCCACTGGCTCTAAATACATCAATTCTTAAATCTTTCTCTTCTATATTAACATCTACATCATCTGCTTCTGGCAAAACTACTACGCTAGCCGCAGAAGTATGCACTCTTCCTTGTGATTCAGTCTCTGGAACTCGCTGAACCCTATGAACTCCTGATTCAAATTTCATTTTTGAATAAACACTTTGACCTGAAATTTTTGAAACAACTTCTTTAAATCCACCTTTTTCAGAATCTGATATTGATAATAATTCAAATTTCCAATTCTGTGCTTCTGAGAATCGTTGATACATTCTAAGTAAATCACCAGCAAACAAAGCTGCCTCATCCCCCCCCTGTTCCAGCTCTAATCTCCAGTATAACATCTTTTTGGTCCAATGGATCTTTAGGGATTAAAAGATATTTTAAGTTTTTTTCACTCTCCTCAAATTTAATTTTTACATCTGGTAGTTCCTTCTTTGCAATATCAACAAGATCTTGCTCTTCATTTTCAATTATCTGATTTAACTCAGCTATCTCCTTGGTAAGCTTATTAAAAATATCTATCTGCTCAACAATTGGCTTTAGTTCTGAATATTCTTTTGATACCAAAATGAACTCTTCTCTATCCTTAATAGAAGCATTTAATTGATCTTCAAGCCTCTTATACTTTAAAGTAATTTTTTCTAGTTCATCTCCTTTAATCATTTAATAATCTAACTTTTTCTTCAACTAGTTTAACTACATGATCTACAATTTCAGAATTAGAAATTTTATGGTCTGCTACACCAGATAAATAAATCATGTTTGTATTTTTACCTCCACCTGTAACTCCTATATCACTATTCATAGCTTCACCCGGTCCATTGACTACACAACCTATTATAGAAAGAGTAAGGGGTTTTGTAATATGAGTTAGTCTCTTTTCTAAAGTCTTAACAGTTTCTATTACTGGAAATGCCTGTCTAGCACAAGATGGACAAGAAATAATTTTTATCCCTTTAGATCTAAGATTTAAACTCTTTAAAATCTCAAAACCAATTTTTACTTCTTCTATAGGATCAGCTGTTAATGATACCCTTATAGTATCTCCTATGCCTTGAGATAAAAGTTTTCCGATGCCTATGGAAGATTTAATAGATCCACCTAAATAAGTTCCAGCTTCAGTTAGTCCAAGATGAAGTGGATAATTACAAAGTTTTGAAAGTTTTTCATAAGATGAAACTGTTGTATAAATATTAGAGGCCTTAACACTTATCTTAAATTCATCAAATTTATTTCTTTCTAACAATTCAATATTTTGCAAAGCACTTTCAACCAATGCATCAGAGCATGGTTCATTGTATTTCTTAAGTAATGATTCATCTAATGACCCCGCATTAACACCAATACGCATTGAAATATTATTTAATTTTGCAGCTTGAATTACTTCTTTTATTTTTGAAGAGCCTATATTTCCAGGGTTAATTCTTAAGCATGAAGCTCCTGCATCAGCAGCCTCTAAAGCTCTTTTATAATGAAAATGAATATCTGCAACAATAGGAACTGGAGAACTATCTACAATTTGTTTTAATGCATTAGTAGATTCTTCGTCAGGACATGAAACCCTGACTATATCAGCTCCTTCTTTATGAAGTTCATCAATTTGAGCAACAGTAGAATCAATATCACTTGTCAAAGTATTCGTCATTGACTGCACAGATATTAAAGAATTACCTCCGACAGAAACATTTCCTACCCTAATTTCTTTAGATAGCCTTCTTTGAATTTTTTCGTCTATATTATAAGTCACTTGAAAAACATAAATTTAATAAATTAATTAATTTATGTGATATAACTAAAAAAAGAATTTGAAAACTTAAAAAAGCTTTTTTCTTCCAATTTCACCATTCAAACCTAGTGTTTTCTCCTCAGAATGATTTGTTTTTACAGTAATTGATCCTAGATTTCCAGATGTAATAAAAACATTATCATCTTTGATGATTTCCAAACTTATTTCGTCATTTTTCTGAAAAATTCTACTTATCAGGATTTCTTGATCATTTCCAATTTCAACCCAAACTTCATCATTAAAATTTAAAAATAAAATTTTATTAGGAGCCTCTTCAATAAATATATCTTCATTGGAAATAGGTTCTAATTTAGGTTCCACTATTTGAACATTCTCAATAAGTAAATTATCTGTGAGAGGAATATTGTCTACTCCTTTATATAAATCTCCTGAAAGCTTATTATCAATAGCTGTTAATCTCTCTAAATAATTATTGTTATTTCTTTCATAACTAAAAAATACAATAATAGCTGTAGTAAATATTAATATGAGCATTAGTATTTTGGGAAATATACCATCAATATTTATGTTGTTAAAACTTACTACATTAGAATTTTCTTCTTTTGTTAATAAGTCATCTTCCCTATAAGTTTCCGTGAATTTAAATTTATTATCAATTCCAAGAAGTTTTGCATAATTTTTTATAAAATATTTTTTTTGAAAAGAAGACATATTGCTAAAGTCTGAGTCTTCAATTTTCTTTAAAATGCGTTTAGATATCTTGGTATTAAGACTAATTTCTTCAATAGATAGGTTTTTTTCTTCTCTTTTAAATCTTAAAATTTCACCAGATAGTTTTTCCATAACACTTTATTAGAATATTTATTGGTTAATTATAGAACTAAAAAACCTATTATGAGAAAAAAATAACTTACTACATATTCCTCTTTATAGTTTTTTATCAACTATATGTTGTCTAGTTTAAAAGCATCATGAAGAGAGCTAACTGCATCTTCTGTTCTTGCTTTATCAATAAGAACACTAACTTTAATTTCTGAAGTAGATATAACCTCAATATTAATATTTTGTTCAGATAAACATTGAAACATTTTTGCCGCTATCCCTGGTTGGTTTCTCATCCCTGAACCGATAATTGATACCTTGGAAAGATTGTCTTCGTTGATAATTTTTGAAAAAGCTATTTTATCTTTTAATGTATCCAAAATTGATAGTGATTTTTCTAAGTCTCCCATAGGAATAGTAAATGTTAAATTCGTCATTTTTCTTTCAATAAAATTGTTTTGGACAATCATATCTACATTAATTGACTCATCTGATAGCGCTTTAAAAACCTTAGCAGCAATTCCAGGCTCATCAACTAAATCAATTATTGTTATCTTTGCCTCATCTTTTGAATATGCAACACCAGTTACAGCTCTTAAAATTTCACTTTCTCCATCAATAGAAATTACTGTACCTTCTTCATTTGGTTTAAATGTAGATCTTACTTGAACATTTACATTTTTGCTCATTGCAGACTCAACTGAAGCAGTTTGTAAAACTTTGGCACCCTGAGAAGCCATCTCAATCATTTCTTCGTAAGAAACTTTATCTAGTTTTTTAACCTTAGAAGTAATTTTAGGATCAGATGTATAAACTCCATCAACATCAGTATAAATATCACACCTGTCTGCGTTTAGTGCGGATGCCAAAAAGACAGCCGTGTTATCTGAGCCACCTCTTCCAATTGTAGTTATTCTATCATTGACTGATAAACCTTGAAATCCTGCAAGAACTGCAACTTGTTTATCTTTAAATCCTTCTACAATTTTATCAGGATTGATTTTCTCAATATCAGAATTTCTATGAGGACCAGAAGTAAGAATTGGCAACTGCCAACCTAGCCATGATCTAGAAGGAACTCCTATTTCATTTAATGCCATTGACATCAAGCCAGAAGTAACCTGTTCGCCAGATGACACAACTACATCATATTCTGAATCAGAGTTATTATTTATTTCTTTAACATAATTTATCAGAGAATTTGTAGTCCCCGCCATAGCAGAAACAACAACAGCTAAATTATTACCTGCATCGTATTCTTTTTTAACTATGCTAGCCGCAGATTTAATTAGATCTGTGGTTGCAACAGATGTACCACCAAATTTTAGAACTATTGTAGACATTTTTAATTAATTAGCTAAATAAGTGTGAATTTTATAAGTTTTTATGCTCCAAATGCGTTGTAGAATTACTTTATATAAGTATTTAAATCAAGCATAAGTTTAAAAATGAAAAATTATGACCAATAGTACAATAAATGAATCTGAGGTAGAAAAATTTACCAATTTAGCCAACGAATGGTGGAAAAATGATGGTAAATTTAAAACACTACATAAATTTAATCCTGTACGCCTAGAATTTATTATTAACCAAATTAAAAAAAATTTTAATATTTCAAATATAGAAGGGAAACCCTTAGCTGGTTTAAAAATTCTCGATATTGGTTGTGGAGGAGGATTAATGTGTGAACCTTTAGCTCGATTAGGAGCTGAAGTAACTGGAATAGATGCTGTTGAGAAAAACATTAAATCTGCACAAATTCATGCTAATCAAAATGCGTTAAATATAAACTATAAGCTTAGCGCTATTGAAGAACTTCCAAATAATAAATATGACATTATTTTGAACTTAGAAGTTATAGAGCATGTAAACAATCAAAAATTATTTATTTCAAAAAGCTGCGAACTTGTAAATCATGGCGGATTATTGTTTGTAGCAACTATAAATAAAACTATTTTCTCAATTGTTTTTGCAAAATATCTTGCAGAATATGTTCTAGGATTCTTACCAAAAGGAACACATGACTGGAGGAAATTTTTAACTCCAGAAGATATTTATGCAATGCTAATCAAAAATAATTTTGAGATCGTAGAATCAATCGGCATAAACTATAAGGTTCTATCTGATAAATGGGTAAAATCTAAAAATATGGAAGCAAATTATATTGTTTCAGCTAAAAAAAATTAATTTTCTTCCTTAATCCAAGGAATTGATGCAACCTCTATTCCTTCATCATTCAACTCTTTTACATCTTCCTTGCTCGCAGTGCCGTATATTGGCTTCTTCTTAGTCTTGTCATAATGAATTCGTCTAGCTTCGTATGAAAACTGATCTCCAACATACTCACAGTTTTTTTCTATAAATCGATTAACTTCCTTAACTTTAGATTTTAATTCTTTAAGTACTTTCTCTTCTGATTTTACTGATCCTTTTTTAACCGCCACATTAGGCCTTGATAATCCTCTTTGAACTTTCTGAGAGGCACATCGAATACACTCAACAAATCCCTTTTTAATTTGCTGATCACATGATTTAGAGGAAGAAAACCAGCCTTCAAACTCATTTTTACAATTTTCACACTTTAGATTTAAAACGATCATAATTAAAATATTACAACTAATTATTTTTTTTCAATAGGTGTTCTTTTGTAGCTTGGGATCTTTTTTCTAACCTTTGAAACCTCAGATATATCAATTTTTGCTAATATAATGCCAGGTTTTCCTTTCATTTCTGCAATTACTTCGCCCCAGGGTGAAACGATCATACTATGTCCATATGTTTTTCTAGTTGAAGAATTAATCCCACATTGGGCAGGTGCAAAAACAAAACTTAAATTTTCTATTGCTCTGGCCTTAATTAATGTACGCCAATGAGATTTTCCCGTAGGTCTTGTAAAAGCAGCAGGAATTGAGATCATATTGGCACCATTTGAACATAGCTTTCTATATAAAGTTGGGAATCTTAAGTCGTAACAAATACTCATTCCTATACGTCCCCATGGTAATTTAGTAGTAACTATTTTTTTTCCTTTAGTAAAAATTTTCGATTCTTGGTAGGACTCACCTTTAGATATATTAACATCAAACATATGAATTTTATCATATTTGCAAACTATCTTTCCAGAGCTGCTAATCATGTAAGATCTATTATAAAGTTTATTCTTTTCATCTTTGATGATTATCGAACCTAATAAAATCCAAACTGATCTTTTTTTTGCCAGTAGCTTAATTTCATTTAAAAAAGGATCCTTCTTTTCTAGAAAGGTATTTTTCAATAAATGGTGCTTACTTAATGAAACAATATTGGTAACTTCTGGAGTAACAATTAAATCTGCGCCTCTGTCGCAAGCTTTATTAATATATTTTTTTGTATTTAATAAGTTATTTGAAACAGATTGCTTGCTGTTTAATTGAACACAGGCCGCAGTAAGTTTCTGTTTCTTCTTAGCCATTAGATAAATATTTTTCTAGATTTCCCTCAATCACAATTTTATGTAATTCTTGGAATCCTCCTATATGTACTTCATTAATAAATATCTGTGGAACAGTCCTTCTGCCGTTTGCTTTTTTTAACATTACTTCTCTTTCAGTTGGATTATCCTGAATGTTTATTTCTCTGTAACTTATGCTTTTTTCTTCAAGAAGTTTTTTAGCTCGATCACAGTAACCGCAGTTGTAGGAAGAATATATTAAAATTTCTTTGTCCATAAAAAATTAAATTATATCCTTAAAGAAACGAATAATCCTGGACAAATTTTCTAAAACTCTATCGTCTTCCATATATGTTTCCCCAAGCCTCACTACAACCATATCTTTTGAAGGTATTATTAATATATATTGACCGCCAAAACCCGCGCAATAATAGGTATCGCTTGGCAATCCTCTAGTGAAAGTAGGATGAGGCATCCAAAATTTATTACTGTATATTCCATGGGTATTTTTTGCAGGTTTTCTGGTATCATCTATCCAACTCTTGGAAACTAATGTTTCTCCATCCCACTGTCCGTCTCTTAAATAGAGATATCCAAAGCGTGCGAAATCCCTGGCATTAGCAAAAACAGAACTGCCTCCAATAAAAGTGCCAGAATCATCAAATTCAAATATTGTATTTTTCAATCCAATTTTGCTAGATAAGTTATCACTGATAAAATTCTGATAATCAAGGTTTTGTTCTTTAAGCTTTGTTTTAATAATTTTACTTAAAATATTAGTCTCCCCAGTTGAATAATTATATTTCATACCAGGGAAAATAGTTTTAAGACCAAAAGAAGATGCAAATGATGCTTGGTCAAATCTTCCATCGCCAAACAACATTTCAAGTGTATCTGACCTACCATTAGTGTCATATTCTTCAACAAAGTCCAAACCAGATTGCATATTTAATAAATGAGAAATTGATATATTTTTTCTATTATCTTGCCATTCTTTTAATAAATTTTTTTCATTTTTAGACTCGATAAAACCCCTATCAATCATTATTCCAGTAAGTAACCCAATATAGCTTTTTGCCATAGAATAAGAAACTAACTTTGTATTTCTATTTATAGGCGCATTGTATTTTTCAAAAACAATAGAACCATTTTGGATGATTAGTAGAGCATTAGTTCGTCCAAGGTTTTTTTTAGATTTAATTGAAAAAGTATAATCTATAATTTTTTTAAAATTTGGGTCATTTAATTCTATTATGTTTTCAGGCCAACTATCAGTGGGCCATTTAAGTGATTGGTCATGCGATAATTGATTAATAATCGCAAATGATGGATTGACCATAAGCAGAATTAAAGATAATAAACCTATAACTTTATAAAAAGTATGCATAAATTTTTAAAGAACTTTTACTATATAATTACTGTTATTACATTAATTTTTTTACTTAAAATTAATTATGTTATGGCAGATGATACGCTCATAGGACTTAATGCAACTGCAAAACATTATTGTACATGTATATTCATATCAAACTTGGAAACAAATTACTGTGATTCATCTTACGATCTTATAATGTCTGCTTCAACTGATGAAGATCTATTAAAACAAATTAAGATGCTAGGGTACAAAGCTGATTTTGAAAAAAAAGAAATTATTATTGAATATGAAGAGTATAAGATCAAATCAACTTTTTCAGAAAAAACTGGTTGTTATTTTAAAAAATAATCTACTACTTTAATATTGGCAGGCAATAATTTCTTTCTTCTTAATTCTCTAACGGAGACCCATTCAAGCTTTACACCTTCATTATTGCAAATTTTACCAGACCATTTTTTGATCTCAAATACATACATCATAAGCAAAAAAGCTCTATATTTATGCTTAAAAAAACTATAGTTCACAAGTTCTTTAATGTTAATTTTAATGTTTAATTCTTCTTTAAGCTCCCTTACCAAAGCTTCTAAATATGTTTCATAATTATTAAGTTTACCACCTGGAAATTCCCAGCAATCTCGGAAACTTTCCTTTTTTTTCCTACTCATTATAAGAATCTGATTTTTCTTGTTCCTAATAATTGCAGCTGAGCAAAATATTACGTTCATGTCTTATAGGATGCATTGATATCAATATATCTGTGAGAAAAATCACAAGTTAACACTTTCGATTTTTCTTTCCCATTACTAAGATCGATATTTATATTAATTTTATCCTTAGATAAGTATCTTTTTAACTTTCTCTCATCAATCTTAGGATTGGCCAGTCCATTTTTGGCAACCAAATAGTTACCAAAACTAATTTTCAATTTATCTTTTTTGACTTTTTCATATGTCTTGCCAATAGCCATAATAACCCTTCCCCAGTTTGGATCCCTGCCATAAATAGCTGTTTTTATTAAAGGTGAATTAGCAATAGATCTTGATATTTTTTCTGCAGATAATCTACTTCTAGCATTTGTAACATTAACTTCGATCAACTTAGTTGCACCTTCGCCGTCTCTTACTATTTGCTCTGCCAAATATAAAAATACTTTTTCAAGATCTAATTTAAATTTTTTTAACCTTTTATCATTAATAGAATGAATCTTCTTATTCATTTTTTTGGCATTAGTTGACGTTAATATAACTGTATCATTAGTCGATTCGTCCCCATCAACGCTTATAGAGTTAAAAGAATTTGGAATAAATTTGGAAATTAAAGATTTCAAAATACTTTGGCTTAATTCTGCATCAGTAAATATAAATCCTAGCATTGTTGCCATATTAGGCTCAATCATTCCTGATCCTTTTGCAATTCCGGTAATTCTAATTTTTTGATTTCCAATAGAGGTATTAATACTGATACCTTTAGGGTAGGTATCAGTAGTCATTATTGAACGAGCAGCATCAATCCAATTTTTACTTGGACTCTTTTTTTCCTTTATTGCCCTAATAACTTTTTGAGTTGGAAAAGGCTCTCCAATAACTCCCGTTGAAGCAACGAATATTTTCTTCTTAGATATTTTAAATTGAGAAGCAATTGTTTTTACTACTTCTTCAATTGCTCTTTCACCCTGTCTGCCTGTAAACGTATTGGCATTACCAGCATTGACAATTATAGCCTGAACTTCTTTACCTTTGAGTGCTTTAGAATTCCAATCCAATGTTGCTGATCTTAATGAAGATTTTGTAAATACTTCTGCAATAAAACTTTTTCGATGAAAAAGAAAGATCGACAAATCATTCCTTTGTTTATTGTAAAGATTTGCACAATACGTGTATAAGGACACTCCTTCTACTGGAGAAAGCCTTTTAATGATTTGAGGGGCCAAAGGAGATATTTTATTTAAACTTTTTTTTACCATAATAGTTAAAGGTTTACTTTAATTTCTCTGTAATTGACAATAATTTCTCACAATATAAAAGCTTGTAATTATTTAAAAAATAACAATATCTAATGATATTATGGTTAATTTAGGCTCTGTTTTAAGCTCAATCTTTGGTACGGACAATAAAAAAAAACTAAAAGAGTTTTCTCAATCAGTAAAAAAGATTAATGAATTAGAGGAATGTTATTGCTCCAAGAATCATGAAGAAATTCTAAAAGAAGTAGAAAATCTTAAAAATAAATCATTAAAAAATGATAATTTAGATGAGTTGATCCCTGATGCTTTTGCAATAGTTAGAGAAGCATCAAAAAGAACATTAAAACAAAGACATTTTGATGTTCAATTGCTAGGTGGCTTAGTTTTACATAATGGCGGTATAGCTGAAATGAAGACAGGTGAAGGTAAAACTCTGGTTTCAACATTAGCTGCGTTTCTAAATTCACTATCTGGAAATGGTGTCCACATTGTTACAGTAAATGATTATTTAGCTAAAAGAGACTCTGAGTGGATGGGTGAGATCTTTAAATATTTAGGCCTATCTGTTGGGTGTTTAACTAACGATCTTGTTGGAATAGATGCAAGAAAAGAAATGTATGACTGTGATATAACGTATGGAACAAATAATGAATTTGGATTTGACTACTTAAGAGATAATTTAAAAGCACAAAAAAAGAGTATTGTACAAAGAGATCATAATTTTTGTATTGTAGATGAAGTAGATAGTATTTTAATTGATGAATCTAGAACTCCGCTTGTTATTTCTGGTGCAACAGAAGATAAAACCAATCTCTATAATACTATCGATAGATTAATACCGTTCCTAGACCAAGATGATTATGAGATTGATGAAAAATCAAAATCAGCAAATCTAACAGAGAAGGGAAATGATAAGGCTGAAAAAATTCTAAGTGAAAGAAACATAATTAAAGGTAATTCTTTATACGACATAGAAAATGTTGCTGTTGTTCATCATATTAATCAAGCTCTAAGGGCTCACAAACTTTTTGAAAAGGATACAGACTATATAGTTAAGTCTGGACAAGTAATTATTGTTGATGAATTTACAGGTAGAACAATGGAAGGAAGAAGGTATGGAGATGGACTACATCAGGCTATAGAAGCAAAGGAAAATGTAGCCATTCAAAGCGAAAGTCAAACAATGGCATCTATTACTTATCAAAACTATTTCAGACTTTACAAAAAGATCTCTGGAATGACAGGTACTGCAATGACTGAATCTGAAGAGTTTGCTGATATTTATAATTTATCAGTATTTGAGGTACCTACTAATGCACCTATTGTTAGAGTTGATAATGATGATGAAATATATAGAACCGCAGATGAAAAATATAATGCAATCATCAAACAAGTTTCTCAATGTAATGAAAGAGGTCAGCCTGTTTTAATAGGTACAACTAGTATTGAAAAATCTGAAATCATATCAAAGAAGCTGAAGCAAAATAAAATCTCACATGAAGTGCTAAATGCTAAGTTTCATGAGCAAGAGGCAGAAATAATTGCAAATGCGGGTGAGCCTTCCGCAGTTACAATCGCGACAAACATGGCGGGCAGAGGAACAGATATTCAACTTGGTGGGAATTTAGATTTTGCTAAATCTAATAAAAAAAATTCTGATAACTCTTCTCATCTAGAAGAAAGAATTAAAGAAGGCAAGGAAAAAGTAATTAATTCAGGTGGTCTTTATGTAATTGGAAGTGAAAGGCATGAAAGCAGAAGAATTGATAACCAGCTTCGTGGTAGATCAGGTAGACAAGGTGATCCAGGTGAGACAAAATTTTTCTTAAGTCTTGAAGATGATTTAATGAGAATTTTTGGATCAGATAAAATGGATAGTGTACTTAAGTCACTAGGATTAAAAGAAGGCGAATCCATTAAGCACGCATGGATTTCAAAAGCATTGGAAAGAGCACAGAAAAAAGTTGAGGGAAGAAACTTTGATATAAGAAAAACTCTATTAAAATTTGATGATGTATTAAATGATCAAAGAAAAACTATTTTTGAACAAAGGTTAGATCTTATGAACTCTACTGACATTTCTGAAGTCGCCAAAGAAATGCAGTATGATGTCGCTGATGAAATAGTCAATAATCATGCCCCTGAGAAATCATACATAGAACAATGGAATATTGAGGAAATCAAAAATGATATAAAGACTTATTTTGCCGGAGATCTTGATTTAGGTAATCTGATAAAAGAAGATGGTTTTGATCAGGAAAAACTTAAAAATAAAATCTATCAAATAATTGATAAAAGAACTGAAATCAGATCAGAAAACCACCCTCAAGCATTAGTTAACAATCTAGAAAAAATGGTCTTATTAAAAATTATAGATGATAAATGGATGATGCATATAAACAACCTTGAACAACTCAGAGGCACAATTGGATTGCGAGGTTATGGACAGAGAGATCCTCTTAATGAATATAAGAATGAAGCATTTGGGTTATTTGAGGATCTTATTTTTAATCTAAAAAATGATGTAGCAAAAATTTTCTCTAGAATGTCAATTCGACCTAATGCTCAATTAGATCGAGATAGTGATGGGAAAGATGTAAAAAAATCAGAACCCAGTCCACTCATCCAGAGCAATAAGAAAGTTCCAAGAAATTCTCCTTGCCCATGTGGATCAGGTAAAAAATATAAACACTGTCACGGTAAGATTAGCTAGTAAAATATATCCAAATAAGAATTAGCATTAAAACAAAGGCACCTAAAAGAACTGATTGAAATAAAACATTCTTATTAAAAAACTTATTATCTTTTATTATGCCATATTTATGATCAAGAACAGTGTTAGCTGTACTTAATTTTTCAGAAAATAAGCCACTTCTACCTATCTGCAGATATCTTTCCTGCCTTGCATGTTTTAGGTCATTGCCATGCTGGTTTGATAACATATTAAGACATTCTTCAATTGAATCTCCTGTGTCTTCGATAACTTTCAAGTGATGTCGATGAGCGCCTCCTAATGGCTCAGGAATAATCTTATCAACCACATCAACTTTAATCATATCATTTGCTGTTAGTTTTAATGCTGCAGCAGTTTCTACTTTTTTAGATGTGTCTTTCCAAAGTATTGAGGAACAAGCTTCTGGGGAAATCACTGAATAAATAGAATTTTCCAACATTAAAACATTGTTTCCTGTTCCAATTGCTACTGCTCCTCCAGATCCTCCTTCACCAATAATCACCGCTACTATTGGAACGCCTAGTGATAAACAACACTCTGTAGACTTTGCTATAGCTTCAGCTTGACCTCTCTGTTCTGCACCAACGCCTGGGTAGGCACCGGGGGTATCAACAAAAGAAATAACGGGAACATCGAACTGTTCAGCAAGTTTCATTAATCTTTGAGCTTTTCTATATCCTTCAGGTCTTGGCATGCCAAAATTATGTTCTATTCTTGAAGAAGTATCATGACCTTTTTCATGACCTAAAATTAATACCGACTTACCACGAAATTTTCCAAACCCTCCTATGATCGCTTTATCGTCAGAGAATGTTCTGTCACCAGAAAGCGGAAAAAAATCTTCTATCAAATTTTCAATATAATGTTTTGTTTTAGGCCTATCTGGATGCCTTGCTATTAAAGTTCTTTGCCAAGGAGTGATATTTGAGAATATTTTTTGATATGTATTATTTATGTCTTTTTCAACATTTGAAATTTCTTCTAACAGACTTTCTGACGGAGCATCCTCATTTAATGATCTTAATTCTAGTATTCTCGCGTCTAAAGATTCAATGGGCTTCTCAAATTCAAGATATGTACTCATTTAACTAAAAAATAAATTAACTCATTGTTTCAATTAATTTAGTTTGCTTAATTATCTGCTCAGCTTGTCTAACAGATGCTGCATCAATTAATTTTCCATTCAATGTTGCTGCGCCAGCTCCTGATTCTTGAGCTTTTTTCATAGCTTCTAATATATCTTCAGCTTTTTTTACCTCATTCTCAGGTAAGGTGAAAACTTCATTTGCTAAATCTACTTGACTTGGATGGATAGCCCATTTCCCCTCACACCCCAATATCGCTGTTCTTCTAGCATGAGATTTAAATCCATCAGGATCAGAAAAATCTCCAAATGGTCCATCTATAATCCTCAACCCATGGGTTCTTCCTATGGTGGTCATTTTAGAAATCGGATAATGCCACATATCATTCCAATGAATAGATCTTTCTCCATTAGTTTCATCCGTCAGAATAGAATAGTCAGAATTTGATCCGCCTATATTTGTTGTTCGCATTCTTACTGAAGCCGCATAATCAGCGTAACCAAAATGTAAAGATTCGACTCTTTCACTTCCAGAAATAATACTATCAAGATTAGTAATCCCCATAGAAGTTTCAACTATAAGCTCAAACCCAATTTTTTTCTTTCTTTCTATTTTGTCTTCTACTTGACTGACTAGCATATCAATAGCATAAACATCTTCAGGTACTCCAGCTTTAGGAATCATGATTAGATCAAGGCGTTCACCTGAATTTTCCATAACATCAATAACATCCCTATAACAATAATGAGTATCTAAACCATTAATCCTTATTGAAATAGTTTTTTTCCCAAAATCAACTTCTTGTAAAGCTTGTATAACATTCTTCTTAGCCTGTTCCTTATCCTGAGGAGCTACAGCATCCTCTAGATCTAAACAAATAATATCTGCATTGCTTGAGGCAGCTTTTTTAAATAAATCTACTTTCGAGCCAGGAACAAATAGTTCAGAACGATTAAGACGAATTGTTTTTGATGGTACTGATGTAAAGCTCATTTTTTTTAAATATCATTATAATTATTTATTATCAAGAAAATTAGAATAATTGTCGAACTATCTAACCTAAATCAACTTTTGATAATGGGTGATTATCTTTTATTATCTCCTTTAATCTCTCTTTTAAAACATGAGTATATATTTGTGTTGTTGATATGTCTGCGTGACCAAGAATTTGTTGAAGAGATCTTAAATCCATACCATTCTCAAGTAAGTGAGTAGCAAAAGCATGTCTAAGTTTATGAGGGCTAATGCTCTTAATCCCCAAATCTGCCCGTAAATTTAATTCATTTAATAATTGATTAAATCTTTGGCGAGTAATGTGACCTACTGAAGACTGCTTTGAAGGAAACAGCCATATAGATTTAATTTTTTTAGAAATAAAATGACTACGAATAGTAAGGTATTTATCTAATGTTTCTCTTGTATTTCTACTTATTGGAACTAGTCGCTCCTTATTCCCCTTACCTGAAACTAATAAAAAGTTTTTATCTTCATAAATAGAAGAAAGTTTCATTTCTACAAGCTCACTAATTCTAATTCCAGTTGCATATAAAATTTCAATCATTGTATATAAACGAATTCCTGTTGCAGATTGATCTTGTCTTGTGAATTCTAGTATTTTATCTATATGCTTGTTAGATAAAACAATTGGAAGTTTCTTTGTTTGCTTTGGAATTTCAAAGTTCCTTAAAGGATTAATCCCAATCTCTTTTTCATCTAGTAAAAAATTAAAAAAATGAGTTAGGGATGAAATTTTTCTAGAAACTGTAGACTTCTCATACCCCTTGTTCTTAAAAGTACTAATAAATTCCTTTATATCTTTATCTTTGAACTCTTTAGTTTTAATATTTTTCTTTTTGGCAAAGTTGATGAATTGATCAAGATCAATCTTATAAGAATATAGAGTATTCTTTGATAATCCCTTCTCAGAGGCTAAAACTTCCAAAAAATTTTCCACTAATAGATTGTAATTCACAATATTTAGATTTGATTGTTTACGAAATATTCAAAAACAAAATTATCTAGATAAACTGGATCTAATCTATTTAACGACTCTAAAATTAAAAATAAAGTATGCTGATCAAGCATATTAGTAAGATTATTTCCATGGATTAGAGAGATCAGAAGAATCATTTCTCCTTTATTTTCCAAAGGAATGGATTTTAAGTACTGTGCTAATTTAATATTGGAGACTTGAGTTGAAATTTTATTGAATTCATTTTCACTCTTCCAATATTCCATTAATTTTAATTCATATCTAAGTTCGGAGTATTTAGCTAATACGTTTTTATGATTCACAGGTATTTCATTGTCATTAAGTAACCAATTAATATCCTCTTCGGTAAGGTTTTTAGTATTTTCTCTTAACGATAAATAAAATTTAATTCTAGTTTTAATTTCTTCAGCACCTTTAATAAAATTAAGATTAGTAAGCCACTTTTCACATTGCTCAAGATCATTATTCAACAAAAGTAATAAACAAACTGATGAAGCATGATCTTTATACTCTTGTTTTGGAACAATTATCTTTATCTTATCATAAATCAAATTAGCTGAGTTAATTAGAAGATTTGCACTTCCCATATTTACTATAAAGTCTGATGCTAGTGGAAGTAAATCTTCCTGATTTGAAGTTTGCCTAATCTGATTATAAAGAATAACTCTCTGCTCAAGATCAGATACTTCTTCGTTAGAAGAAAAATCAAATTCTATTTTGCTATCAATTAAATATTTCTCATAAATATTAGCAAGAGTTCCAGAATCAATAATTCCTCTTGATAATAAATTTTCAGTTAAAGTAACTTTTTTAATACTAGAATCATTTTCAGAATTTATATAAAATAATTGCAGTTCAATTTCAGATTCCTCACTAATATTTCCCGAAAAATCAATTCCCTTATTGTTTATTAAGTTTAATTTATATAAATCTAAATTCTGAATTTTATTTATATCTATATCCGTTTCATTTAAATATGAATTAAGAATGTAAACTAAATCATTATCATATATTTCTTCCTCAATAATTAATGAAATAATTAAATCAATAGCTGGTAGGTTATTTGACATTGCATTACAAAAAGCTCTTATTTTTAGACCAACTCTCTCACTAGAAACTTGATTAAAAATATTATTATTGCAAACAACTTTGTAATTGTTTTTTAGAAGATGAAAGTTCATAATATTTTCAACCAAGCTCTGATCCCATTGCTCATGATCAATTAATTCTGAAATTGATAATATAGAATTATAATCTCCAACAGATTTAAAATGATCTAACTTAACTTGAAGAAAATTTGGATCAGATAGATCTGCATCCTTTGGTGGGGTTGCTATAGTCAGCAAAGAATTTAATTGCAGACCTAATAACTCATTGTTACTAATTTCCTTTGGTAAATTTGTAATTAAATAATAAATGTCTTTAAAGTTAGAAGATTTCCATATGCTTGAGGAAAATCCACCATTTGACTCATCATACAGACCTATAGTGTCATCAATTGAATAGCTAAAATCAGTTTTGATAATGCCTTCTAAACTAATAGATTCACTCTCTAAGACTCCTTCTTCATTAGCCTCTTCTTCTAAACTATAATTCTCAAGCTGGGGAACAGATTGGTCAATACTCTGCCCCCAAATTTCAAAAGGTTCTGCATCAATCGATGATTCTTCTGAAAAGACCTTATTAAAATTAAATAAGATTAAGCTTATAACTATTACCTGAAGTATGTATAATAGGTATGCAGAAAAAATGTTACCTTTAGCAAGATTACTCATAATATTTTCATTCAACAGATTATCCTAAAACTGTGAAATTTCATCACATTTAATAATGTCAAAAATAAGACTGAGTCATAGCGGAAATAATATAGTTCTTGTAGGCCATATGGGTTCAGGAAAGACTTCTATAGGTAAGAATCTGTCTAAAAAAATCAATTATAAATTTATTGATACTGACAAAGAAATAGAAGATGAATCCAAAATGACCATTAGTGAATTTTTTAAAGAGAATGGTGAAAAAGATTTCAGAAAATTTGAGGAAAGAATTACTAAAAAAATATTAAAGGATAATAAGAGGTCTGTTATAGCTTTAGGAGGAGGTTCATTTGAAAATGACAAAACAAGATCTCTTATACTTAAGGATAATTTTTCTATATGGCTAAAATGTAGCTTAAAAACTCTTTCTTATAGGTGCAATAATTTAAATACTAGACCTCTTTTAAAAGGTAAAAATATAAGAAATGAAATTAGCAAACTAGACAAAATCAGAAAAAAAAATTATATGAAGAGTAATTTAACAGTTGATGTATCAAGAAAAACAAAATCAATAATTATTCAAGAAATAATTAATAATTTAAAAAATGAATAAAAAAGTTTTAAAAGTTATAACCCCTCAAGGTAAATATCCAATTATAATTGGCCATAATGTTATTGCCGATATAGGACAATATCTAAAACCAATATTAAAAAATAATAGAGTTTTCATTGTTACTAGTAAAAGAGTTATCAAAATTTATAAAAAGAAATTATTATATGTCTTAAATGAAAATAATATAGATTCTGAGCTTATTATTATAAATGATGATGAGAAACAAAAGAATTTTAATACTATTTCAAAGATTTCAAACACTCTTTTAAAAAAAGGAATTGATAGAAATGATTCGTTAATTGCTTTTGGAGGAGGAGTGATAGGAGATATTTCTGGATTTGTTTCAAGTATTATTTTAAGAGGAATAAGATTTATTCAAATTCCTACAACTTTATTGTCTCAAGTTGACTCTTCTGTAGGAGGAAAGACAGGAATAAATACATCTCAAGGCAAAAATTTGATAGGAACTTTCTTCCAACCAAAAGTTGTAATTATTGACACAAATTTTTTGTCATCCTTGCCAAAAAGAGAGTTATTATCAGGCTATGCAGAGATAATAAAATATGGGCTAATAATGGATCATGCCTTTTACAAATGGTTAGAGTTAAACGGGGAAAAAATTATAAGCTTAGACAGAAGGATCTTAATTAAATCTATTTATACTAGCTGTAAAAATAAAGCAAAAATTGTTAATAAAGATGAGAAAGAAAAAAATGTAAGGGCTTTACTTAATTTAGGACATACTTTTGGCCATGCGATTGAATCAATAAACAAATACAAAAAGAATATTAA
>CABWZX010000008.1 GCA_902510025.1 uncultured Pelagibacteraceae bacterium
CTTCAGGCAAATCCTCAAAGGTATGGAATGGTGGTGGAGATGAGACTGTCCATTCTAATGTAGTGGCGCCTTCTCCCCACGGATTATCTTCACACCTCTCTTGTCTTGTAAATGCATGAACAAGCATAATAAAGAAAACGACTAATCCAGCTAAAGATATAAAACTTCCAATAGAAGATATATAATTCCATCCAGCATAAGCGTCGGGGTAATCTACATAACGTCTAGGCATACCAGCAAGACCTAAAAAATGTTGGGGGAAGAAGACTAAATTCACTCCAATAAAAGATAGCCAGAAGTGTAACTTGCCTAACAATTCAGAATAATTGTATCCTGTCATTTTTCCAAACCAATAATAAAATGCTGCAAATATTGAAAAGACTGCACCCATTGATAACACATAGTGGAAATGAGCAACAACGTAGTAGGTATCATGAAGGGAATGATCAATTCCTGCATTGGCAAGAACCACTCCTGTTACTCCGCCCACAGTAAATAAGAAAATAAAGCCAACAGCCCACAACATTGGTGTTTTAAACTCCACTGAACCTCCCCACATTGTAGCAATCCATGAGAAGACCTTAATTCCTGTTGGAACAGCAATAACCATAGTTGCAAAAACATAATATGCCTTTACGTCAGCAGACATCCCGACCGTATACATATGGTGTGCCCAAACAATAAACCCAAGAAAGCCAATAGAGACCATTGCATAAGCCATGCCTAAATATCCAAAAACGGGTTTTTTTGAAAGCGTAGAAACTACATGACTAATAATTCCAAATCCTGGAAGGATCAAAATATAAACTTCGGGATGTCCAAAGAACCAAAATAAATGCTGAAACAATATTGGGTCTCCTCCTTCAGCTGCACTAAAAAATGCAGTTCCAAAATTTCTATCTGTAAGAAGCATCGTAATTGCTCCAGCTAATACAGGAAGTGAAAGCAAAAGAAGCACCGCTGTAATTAAAATTGACCAAACAAACAATGGCATTTTATGAAGGGTCATTCCTGGAGCCCTCATATTAAAAATTGTAGTAATGAAATTAATTGCTCCCATTATTGAAGAAGCACCAGCCAAGTGAAGAGAGAAAATTGCTAAGTCAACAGCAGGTCCAGGTGAACCAATTGTAGAAGACAGTGGAGGGTAAATAGTCCATCCGCTCCCTACACCTGTACCTCCAGAAGTTCCATCAACAAATATAGATGTTATCAACAAAATAAGAGAGGCAGGAAGAAGCCAGAAGGATACATTATTCATTCGAGGAAATGCCATATCTGGAGCACCTATCATTAAAGGAACGATCCAATTTCCAAATCCACCAATCATTGCCGGCATAACCATAAAGAAAATCATTAAAAGTCCATGGCCGGTCACCAAAACATTATAAAGATTATGATCTCCACCTAGTATGTCATCGCCGGGAGTTGCTAGTTCCATCCTAATAAGCATAGACATAGTAGTCCCAACAAGGCCTCCTATTACCGCGAATATTAAATAAAGAGTTCCAATATCTTTATGATTTGTTGAATAAAGAAATCTTCTCCATCCGGTAGGATGATGATCGTGGCTATCCATTTGATCTGCTGTTATATCTGCCATTTAATCTCCTTTTATTTTTGAGCTATTTCAAAAGTATTATTATACAAATCTATGTTACTTGAAGCGTATTCTTCTTTAGCAAAACCTATCCAATCTTCAAACTCTTTTCCTGAAACCACTTTAACATTGATTGGCATGAAAGCATGTTTAGGGCCACACAGTTCAGAACACTGACCATAAAAAAGTCCCTCTTGATTAGCCTTAAACCAAGTTTCGTTCAGTTTTCCAGGAACAGCGTCCATTTTCACACCAAAAGCTGGAATCGTCCAAGCATGTAAAACATCATTAGAAGTAATTTGAAGTTTAACTACCTTATTCACGGGAACAACAATTTGAGTATCTGTTTCAAGCAATCTTAATTTCGGATCTGAAAGTTCATCATCATTAAGCATGTTGGCATCAAATACAATATCTCCATAATCAGGGTACTCGTAAGACCAATACCATTGGTTTCCTATAGCTTTAATTGTTAGGTCTGCTTTAGGAATAGTTTCAGAAACATACAAAAGTCTAAATGAAGGAATAGCGATAACAATTAAAAGGACAACTGGAATAACAGTCCATAGAATTTCTACCACAGTATTGTGAGTTGTAGTTGAAGCGACCTGGTTTCTAGAACTATTAAACCTAAATGCTATATATAAAAGTAAAAACAGTACTAAAATTGAAATACCTGTAATGATAGGCATTAAAATATATGAATGAAAAGATATGATATCTGACATTAAGTCAGTTGCTGGCTCTTGGAAACTTAGCTGCCAATTTTCAGATAATCCTAATTCAGCAAAAGCTAATGAGCCAAATAGACATATTCCAAGAATTATTGAAAAAAACAGTTTCATAAATTTTTTTAAATATAACTTAAAGTTTGAATTATAGTATTAATATATATAGTGAAAAATAAATGAAACTAATGCTAATTTTGCGACAGTTTGACGCAATTTTTGCTGGTTTTAGGTGTTTTTTCGGATATAAATAACATTGAAAATGAGTGATATTCAAAACAAAGACAAAATTGAGAATCAAAGCACTGAAAAACTATTCTTTTCAAATAGTGATTTGAATGATTCGAAGATTGATAAAATCGTATCAGATAGTCTTTTAAATGCTGATGATGGCGAACTTTATCTTGAATTTTGTGAGAGTGAAAGTTTTGTATATGATGACCAAAGATTAAAGAGTGCATCTTTTGATGTTTCAAAAGGATTTGGCCTTCGAGCTATATCAAGTGAATCTACTGGCTATGCTCACTCATCAGATATTGATGAAAGCTCTCTAAAGAAAGCAAGTAATACTGTTAACTTTGTTACAAAAGGTAATACGGGGTCATTTAATTCAAACTTTAATCGAACAAATAAAAAACTTTATCATGATGTTAATCCAATTAATTCTTCACTTTTTGCTGAAAAAATAGAAACACTTAAAAAGATTGACGAGTATGCAAGAAAACAGAACCCAAATATAAAACAAGTTTCTGCAGCTTTAAATGGTGAATGGCAAGTAGTTAGAATTTACAGACCGGGCGGCATCCTCGTTGAAGATATCAGGCCTTTAGTGAGACTCTATATTTCAGTTGTACTTGAAAAAAATGGAAGACTTGAAAATGGAAGTAGAGGCTCTGGCGGTAGAATTAACTATGAAACTTTTTTAAATGATAGTCATTGGCAAAGTCAAGTCGATGGGGCTATTAAGCAAGCAGAAATAAATTTAGACTCAGTCGATGCTCCCGCAGGAGAAATGGATGTTGTACTTGGTCCAGGTTATCCTGGAATCTTATTACACGAAGCTATTGGGCATGGTCTGGAAGGTGATTTTAATAGAAAAAAAACTTCCGCTTTCTCAAATCTGATGGGTGAGAGGATTGCTGATGAAAGTGTAACAGTAGTAGATGATGGAACTATTGATTCAAGAAGAGGTTCACTTTCAATTGACGATGAAGGGACACCAACAAATTGCACTACATTAATTGAAAATGGAATCTTAACTGGTTATATGCAAGACCGACTTAATTCAAGACTTATGGGAGTTAATCCAACTGGAAACGGTAGAAGAGAAAGTTATGCTCATGCGCCAATGCCTAGAATGACAAATACATACATGCTATCTGGTGATAAATCTCCAGAAGAAATTATAAAATCTGTAAAAAATGGATTATATGCTGTCGACTTTGGTGGTGGTCAAGTTGATATAACAAATGGAAAATTTGTTTTTACATGCACTGAGGCCTATAAAATCAAAGATGGGAAAGTTGATCAACCGGTTAAAGGCGCAACCCTCATTGGAAGTGGACCAGAAGTATTACAAAGAGTAAAGCTCGTTGGAAATGATTCGAAGATGGATACAGGAACAGGTACATGCGGCAAAGATGGTCAAAGTGTGCCTGTTGGAGTTGGACAGCCTACAATGCTAGTCAATAACCTAACTGTAGGCGGAACGGCAACAGTCTAAATAAGCTCATTATCAAATTAATTTTCTAGAATTATTCAGGAAATATACTTTCAGTATTTTCAGTTAAATCCTGAAAATCAAAAAAAGTATTTTTTAATTCTTCATCTGCATACATTTGCATCTGGTCGTCATAGTGTATTGAATTCACATCTGTGGTAGCACTGCCAAACTGGTGAATACTTTCAGATTGTTGATTTTTATTTTCATCCCAAGTTACATAAACATACAATCCATCGCCAGCTACAGCCTTTAAAATTCCATCATCACTTCTCGGTGCATAAATCGCTCTCAAAACATCTGGTCCGCCCTGTACTGCAATTAATTTAGAACCGCGCTCAAGAAAATTCACTTCAGACCACTTAATATCCAACCTATCAAAATTTTCATAAAATTCTTCAACGCAGTCCTCAAATGTTTTTAATGGATCTGGTTCTGGCTTTCTTTTAATCTCAGCTAACCATTCTGGAGAAAGTATACATACGCCAAATGCCGCATGCATATTGTCTTTGTCAGTTGCTAAATCCCATTCCTTTAAAAAAATCTGAGCTTCAAAGAACTTTTTATTATTAGAATAGTCATGGTTAAAAATTCTTTCTAAGAACTTGTACTGACGAGAATTATAAGAAAATTTATTATCATGTTTATAAATATCCATTTCTTTGTAAGAGATACTCAAATCATCATCTAACAGTTCAAATAAACGGTGGGCTCTATTGGTGGTCCTTTTTTGAAAACCCATAGTTACTGGGTACAAATTAGAATCAACATTATTTTCTATAGCGCTAACAAAAAAAGGATTCTGATTTGCACTAAATAAATATCCTGAATCAGGATTCAAAACTTGGGGGATATCATCGAAAGAATAAAACTCGTTCCAAATTAAACTACTATCATCTCCTGGAATAACTTTTGTCCAATCATAATCAGGGTTACGAATAGGAGATTTCATATTATGAACAAAGAAAATATTATCTTCTTTATCGGCATACAATAAATTTAGACTTGCTATCTCTTGCATTCTTAAAGCATCTTTCCATTCTTCTAAATTTGTAGACTTATTAAGACGATACCATGCAGTTGCTTGATCAATATCTGACATTCCTACATACCTTAGAGCATAAGCTTTGCTTTCATCTTTGAGTACAGGTCCATGATCAGAGAAGAACATATCCATTGGATAATTAATATAAAATGGACCAAAAAGTTTAATTTTAAAAATTTGCTTTACCTTTTGGAATGATTTCCATTTTCCATCTAAAAGATATTCATCATTATTTTCAGGATTTAAAGTTAACTCATATATATCGCCTAGGTCAGGTTGATTAACTGTCGCTCCCCAACCTAAATGCTCATTAAAGCCAACATGAATAAATGGAGATCCAGGGAAAGTCCCGCCCATCATATTAAGACCTTCATTACTTTTGATATGTGCCTCATACCATGCAACTGGACCAGTTAAGGGCTGATGGGAATTAATCACTAACATTGTTTTATTATTTGATGATCGACTCTTGGCAATAGCAAAAGCGTTTGAACCAGAAGGTTTGAAGTGAGACTTGATCTTTGCAACTGTTATATTGTCAGACAAACTATTGACTGAGGTAAATTTTTCACTTTCTTCACTCATTAAATTCATCAATTCATCAATATTATGATCAAATCCATAAAATAGAGGCATTTGGAAAACCATTCCTTTTAACAAGTCCATTTCTGTTACTGGAAATATAGACTGATCGACTTTCGATGGATTTAATGCTGCCCAATAATTTACTCCGTCTGCATAACCTTTGATATATTCCATAGTTGATTTAGGAATCGTATTCTCATAATCACGGACAGTCTCTTGAACATTCATAAACTTATTTAAAAAATCTAGCTCTACTCCTTCAATGTAATTTGTTAATTTTTCAATATCTCCACTACCAGCGATTAAAGAGAGGATTGATCCTAGAGATCCCAAAGAAATGTTCAAATCAGATAGTTCACCTCTAGCCATCTTTACTGAAAACTCAATGTGTTGATAATCATCTTCTGTTTGGGCAAAACCAAAACCAAATGCAGCATCAATATCCTTTTCTCCTCTAATATGAGGAACGCCAAATGTATCTCTTATAATCTGAAACTCATAATATTTTGCTCGATCAATAAAATCTTCAACATTAAAGGATTTGGTGCTTTTATAATTAATGTTAACTGCTAATCCAAAGAAAATTAGAATTAATACTACTAGACCCAATATTGAAAATAATAATTTCTTCAAAACTAAGCTGCTGTTTTATTTTTATAATTTACTGTTTGAGGAGGTAAAAAATCGTTTCCAAGTATATGATCAGAAATTTTTTCAGCAATCATAATAGTTGGAGCATTAGTATTGCCCCCTATTAGTGTTGGCATTACTGAGGCATCGACAACTCTTAAGTTTTCAACCCCTCTTACTCTTAATTTGTCATCTACTACAGAAAACTCATCAGTTCCCATCTTGCATGTTCCTACAGGATGATAGATTGTCTCACCGTGGTTTCTGATAAACTCTTCGATCTCTTGATCTGTCTGTATATGAATTCCAGGATTAATTTCTTTGCCACGGAATTCATCAAATGCAGGTTGATTCATGATTTCACGGGATATTTTTACTCCTTTGATAAGAGTATCTCTGTCTTTTTGAGTAGAAAAATAATTTGGTTGAATTATTGGCTGAATACTTGGATCAAGAGATTTCAGAGCAATATACCCTCGACTTTCAGGTCTTAGCATACATACATGATTACTAAATGCGTGAGAGTCGGGCCTTGTTTTGCCATGATCTTTTAACAAAGATCCAATAAAATGCATCTGAATATCCGGTAGGTCTAACGTGTCATCGGTTTTTAAAAATGAAACACCAGATAATCCTATATCATTTCCTGCTCCCTTTTTTGTAAGAAGCCATTGAGCTAGAATTCCAGCCATTCTAATAAAAGCTAGTCCGCCCGCTGTATACTTTGCTTCAGTAACTGGTTGAGTACACTCATAATGAGAAAGCACATCTAAATGGTCTTGAAGATTTTCACCTACACCTGGCAGGTCAGCAATTACATCAAGACCCCACTTTTTAATATAATCACCTTTTCCAATTCCTGATAATTGAAGTATCTGTGGGGAATTAATAGCGCCACCACATACAAGAACTTCTCTCTCAGCATAAACTTTGTGAACATTCTTGCCATTAATATATTCAAGTCCAATACATTTTGTACCTTCAAACAAAAGCTTCTTCGTTATTGACTTAGTAATAATTGTTAAATTTTTTCTGTCTTTGATTGGATTGATAAAAGAAAAACTAGTGCTTGCTCTATAACCCTTCGAAATGGTTTGAGGACATGGTCCAAAACCTTCATTATCAAAACCATTAATATCTTCTATATATTTATAACCTGCTTGAATTCCAGCATCTAAAAAACAACGATGAAGTGGATTGTTCTCGAATAGAGGATTCTGCACACTTAGTTCACCATCGCTTCCGTGAAATTCAGAATCTCCATTTTCGTTATTTTCAGATTTTTTAAAATAAGGCAAAACTTCTTCGTATGACCAACCTTCATTTCCTAATTGCCTCCAAATATCATAATCTCTTGAGTGACCTCTTACATATAACATTCCATTAATATTACTAGATCCACCCACACCTTTTCCTCTCGGAAAAAAAAGTTTTCTGTTGTTCAAGTGTGGTTGCCCTTCAGTCCAGTAGCTATAGTTATAGAATTTCCCGGCACCCTCACCTGATATTAACTCAAGAACTCCAGCAGGCATCTTAACGAATGGATGCCATGTAGTGCCTCCTGCTTCAATCAAGAGTACTTTTATATTTGGGTCCTTTGATAATCTATTGGCTAAAACACAACCTGCTGAACCTCCGCCGGCTATAATATAATCAAATCTCTCACTCATATTTTTTTGTATTTTCTTCTAGTTGCAATTTAAATCTTTTCATATTTTCAACGTAATGCAAGGCACTTAGATCTATCATCTTCTTTTCTATATCAGTAAGTTCTCTTTTAACTTTTCCCGGAGAACCAACAATTAATGAGTTATCTGGAAATTCTTTACCTTCTGTAATTAGTGTATTTGCACCAACTAAACAGTAATCTCCAATTTTTGCATTATTCAAAATTGTTGAACCCATTCCAATAAGCGAACTATTCCCCACTCTACAACTATGAAGGATAACTTTATGTCCAACGGTTACATTTTTTCCAACGATGAGCGGCATTCCATCATCTGTATGGCATACAGAACCATCTTGAATATTAGAATTTTCTCCAACAATAATTGGATCATTATCTCCTCTGAGAGTCGCATTAAACCAGATGCTTGAATTCTTTCTTAATTCTACATCGCCTATTACAGCAGCATTAGGAGCAATCCAAAAATCTTCACTTGATTCTTTAAGTTTTTTATCTCCAAGAGAATAGATCATATGTTTCTATTTATTTAATTTTTCTGATCAGCTATAGTAACTTAAATATTTATAATAGAAATAAATTTTATGGTAGCTCTTGAAACTCCTATTTGTAATTTTGGCTGGAAGGCACCTGACTTTAACCTTAAAGGAATTGATGAAAAAAATTACAATTTCTTAGACGTTAAGGGTGAAAATGGAACGCTGGTAATGTTCATTTGTAACCATTGTCCATATGTAAAATCTGTTATTGGTCGAATCGTAGAAGATTGTCAAATACTTCAAAAAAATGGGGTAGGTATTATTGCAATCATGTCTAATGATGTAAATGATCCTAAATATGGACATGAAGACTCTTTTGAAAATATGATAAAATTTTCAAAAAACAATCAATTCTCATTTCCTTACGTGTATGACGAATCTCAAGAAACAGGGCGTGAGTATGATGCTGTTTGCACTCCAGACTTCTTTGGATTTAATTCAAATAATGAACTCCAGTATCGTGGAAGGTTAGAATCTTCTCAACAAGAATTAGTACCAAATGCGAAAAAGGAACTACTGGAAGCTATGTTACAAGTAGCGAAAAATGGCCAAGGGCCAAAAGAACAGATCCCGAGTATTGGCTGCTCTATTAAATGGAAAGCATAATTATAATTAAGTGATCATTATTACAACTCAATGTTTTGCTCCACAAATTGGAGGAATTGAATCTTTAATGACAGGAATGGCCGAGGCACTGTCATATTCAGGAAAAGAAATTACGGTTTTAGCAGATGGAAAAACAGAACAGAACACTAAAATAAAATATATAATTAAACGATTTAATGCATGGAAACCTATTCGTAGAAGACAAAAAGCAAAATATGTAAAAAAATTATGCAAAACAAATAATGTAGAGTGCATTATTGCCGATTCATGGAAAAGCGTTGAATACCTTTCAAATTTAAACACAAAAATTATTGTTCTTGCGCATGGTACAGAAATACCCAAACAATATTGGAACTACATGCTTGGTCATCTAAGATTTAAAAAAAATAGAATAATATCATCTTATGGTAATGCCGATAAAATTATTGCTAATTCAAATTATACGAAAGAATTGATGCATGTATCTCTTAAGATTGATTACAATAAAATTTCAGTAATACATCCCGGAATTGATATATATGATGGCTTCATATCAAAATCAGATGAACAAAGAATTGAAAATCTTATTAAAGATAGGTCTCCAATTTTAACTACCTTAGCAAGAGTTGAGGAACGAAAAGGACATTCTTATGTATTGAATGCTGTGGCAGAATTAAAAAAAGAATTCCCTGATATATTGTACCTTATTGCAGGTCAAGGACCTTATCTAAGTAAAGTAAAATCCCAAGTCAAAGAACTGGGAATTGAAAGAGAAATTTTCTTCTTAGGTTGGATAACTGAACCTGAAAAATCAGTAGTACTCAAAAATTCTGATGTATTTATTATGACCCCTAAAATTGTAGGAGAATCAGTTGAAGGGTTTGGAATGGCATTTATTGATGCAGCATTTCATGGATTACCATCAATAGGAACTAAAAGTGGTGGGATTGAAGATGCAATAATTCACCTTAAGACAGGGATCTTATGTAATCCTGAGGATCAAAAAAATATAACAAGTAATATTAAAAAAATATTATCTGATAATGAACTGAGAGAAACAATAGGCATTAATGGAAAAAAAAGAGCTGAGAATCTTTTTACATGGAAAAATAAAGTAAAAGAATATTTAAAAATTATTCATCTAAAATAAAATAATTGTTATGATAATAAAAATTAGAAGTTAATTTATTAATAAATTTGGGTCAACGTAAGTATTCATATGCATAACTCCCCAATGAAGATGTGGTCCAGTAGATCTACCAGTTGACCCTATAGCTCCAATTCTCTGATTTTTTAAAACTATGTCATCAACTTGAACATCAACCTCAGACATATGTGCATAAATAGATTTAACGCCGTGTCCATGTTCTATCATTATTGTGCCTCCAGTATAATAAAGATCATTCTCAGCTAAAATAACAATGCCATCATTGGTTGCAATTACTGGCTCACCTTCAGCAGCAGCTATATCTATTCCTCTATGTGGACTTTTTGCTTTTCCGTTTAAAATACGTTGACTGCCAAAAACCCCGGATATAATTCCTTGAGCAGGAATTATGAATTGATTCACAAAGAAAATATGATCTGAATCAATTAATTTTTTTTCTTTTATAACTTCATTCTCAGAAATAATTCTTTCAAGAATATCATCGTCAAGAGGAGTAACCATTTGTTCTGGGAGTCCATCAATTCTTTGCATTTCATAATCTTGCTGAATAATTTTTATTTCATTTATTGAAACAACTTCATCATTTAATATTTTTGTTATACTTATTGGATCAACGCGGTCACGTCCAACAGCGAATACATAATATCCTTCTTTGCTCAATTTTATACTGACTCCATCTCTAATAATCTGGTCTACTTTGCTATCTTGACCTATCACAAGACTTCCCTGCATAATCTCTTGTGGTAGATTTAAGGAATGTGCAGATCCATAAAATAATAAAAGAAAGATTATTAATTTAATCTTTAATATCATTTAATTCTTTATATCTTTTCATTGCAATGTCAGGAGAGGCATAAACCTCCTGTAAATCAACATTCCAATATTTCAGTTCTTCTATGGGAATCTTTTGATTTGAAATTGAACATTCAACATAATCTCCAAGTTTTGTAAACTTACATTGACCATGTTCTAAAACAACTTCGGCTAGTTCATTAAGATTTTTATTCATTCTTCTCAGTTGATAAATCTGATTGTAAAATACCAAACTTGGTTTCAATAATCAATTTCTTGTCACTTAATATATCTTTTTTTGACTTTAAAACTTTTTCCTTGCTATTTTTAATTACAGAATACCCCCTATTAATTATAGATTTGTAACTTAAACTCTCTAAAAGTTTATTGATAGATATTATTTTATCCCTTTGAACATTAAAGTAAGTATCTTTAGATTTGATTAAACGTTTAGTAAAGTTTGCTAAATTATCATTACTAGAATTAAGTTGTTCTTTGAGGATTCCTATATTAAGTCTTGAAGATATACTTTGAAAATTTCTGTGTAGCTGATTAACAAATAATTTCAGTGAGGTAGGCAGTTTATCTGACAAGGTATTTAAATAAAATTTTTTCTCATCCACATTAGATTTTATAAGAGCAGAAAGTCTTTTCTGATACTCACTTAAATCATTATTAAGCTCTTCTCTTACGGGCGTACACAGCTCAGCAGCAGCAGTTGGTGTTGGTGCTCTTAGATCAGATACAAAATCAATTAAAGTTGTATCAGTTTCATGCCCTACTGCAGAAATAATTGGTATCTTGCTCGCAAAAACAGACCTGACAACGTTTTCTTCATTGAATGCCCATAAATCTTCAATACTTCCTCCTCCTCGTGCAATGATAATTACATCAGGAGACTTAATACTCTTATTAACTCTAATTTGATTAAATCCTGTAACTGCATTTGCTATTAACTCAGATGCATCTTCTCCTTGAACAGGAACTGGCCAAAGTAATACTTCACAAGGAAATCTTTCTTCTAGACGGTGAAGAATATCTTTAATTACTGCTCCTGTTGGAGAAGTAATAATACCAATTGTTTGAGGGAAAAAAGGTATATCTTTTTTATAACTCTCATCAAACAACCCTTCAGATTTAAATTTCTTCTTTCGCTCTTCCAAAAGAGCCATTAACGCACCCTCTCCTGAAGGTTTCAGGCTATCAATGTGTATCGCGTAATCAGATCGTCCTGGATATCTTTCCGAATATCCTGTAGTTAACTTTCCTGAACATACAGCCTCCAGTCCATCTTCAGGTCTGAATCCAATCCTTAAGACATTGCTTTTCCAAATAATTCCTCTGATCACAGCATTTTCATCTTTAAGATTAAAATACATATGTCCTGATGTTGGTTGCTGTAATCCTGAAATTTCGCCTCTGACTCTTACATAGCCAAAAGAATCTTCTAAAGCGTTTTTTATTGAATTAGAAATCTCTGAAACCGAATATTCTTTAATATTTTCTTTAACCATTTCTACTAATTACTATTATGTTACTATAACAATTAATCAAAAGTTTATCTTTATGAAAATTTTAGTCTTAGGGAATGGAGCAAGGGAACATGCGTTGTGCTACGCAATAAGTAAAAGCCCTCAAACTTCTGGTATTTTTGCTATTCCAGGTAACTACGGGATGAGTAAAATTGCTCAGTGCAATAAGATTGACTTAAGTGATTTTGAATCTATACACATATTTTGTCAGAAAAATCAAATTGAACTCGTAGTAGTAGGCCCTGAGGTTCCTTTAGTAGAAGGAATAGTCGATTTTTTTATAAATAAAAATATTAAAATATTTGGACCAGAAAAATTTGCTGCACAACTTGAAGGATCTAAGGGATTTATGAAAGATCTGTGCAAAGAATACAATATTCCTACAGCAATTTATGAAAGATTTGATAATGAAGAAAGCGCTTTAACTTATCTACAGAAACAAAAAACACCTATTGTTATCAAAACAGATGGCCTAGCGGCAGGAAAAGGGGTAACCGTAGCTGAAGATCCCGCTAGTGCAGAACAAGCAGTTAAAGAAATATTCGGTGGAAGATTTGGAAATGGAATGGAAGTTGTAATTGAAGAATTTATGGAGGGTGAAGAAGCAAGTTATTTTATTTGCTCTGATGGAAAGGATTTTGTTTCACTAGTCAGTGCTCAAGATCATAAAAGAATTGGTGAGGGTGATACTGGTCCCAATACAGGTGGAATGGGTGCTTACTCTCCTGCTCCTATTTTTACTCAAGAAATACAAAAGCAAGTCGATGAAAAGATTATCAAACCAACTTTACAGGCTTTCCAGGATAAGGGCTGCCCCTATAAAGGAATATTATATGCTGGGTTAATGATAAATAATGGAATTGCAAAACTGGTTGAGTACAACATTCGCTTTGGAGATCCAGAATGTCAGGTACTTATGGTGAGAATGAAATCTGATTTAGTAGAGATGATGTTAAATAGCATTGATGGAACAATAAAAAGTACAAATCTTGAATGGGATGATGATCATTGTGCAACTGTTGTTATAGCCTCAAATGGGTATCCAGGAAAATTTGAAAAAAAAACAATTATAAAAAACTTGGAAGAACTTACTAACGATAACAATTTTCAGGTATTCCACGCAGCGACTGTATATGAAGATGGAGAAGTTAAAGCTGATGGAGGCCGAGTGCTTTCCATAACAGCAAAATCTGGTAAGTTAGAAAATACTTTAGATAAAATCTACAATTCAATTAGTTTAATAGAATGGCCTCAAGGTTATTTTAGAAAAGATATAGGATTTAAAGCATTAAAAAGATGAATACCCGAGATGAAATATTTAGTGGAACAAAAGAAATTGATCAAAAATTAGATTTTGATCATGACTCATTAAATAACTATTTAAAAGATACTGTAGGATCAAGTGTAAAAATTCAAGATATAAAGCAATTCAAAGGAGGTCAGTCTAATCCCACGTACTTTATAAAAACTAATGAAATTGACTATGTTGTTCGAAGAAAGCCGCCGGGTAAACTCTTACCTTCAGCGCACGCTGTTGATAGAGAATATAAAGTAATTACTGCTCTTAATAAAACAGATGTACCCGTCCCAAAAACCTTTGCATACTGTGAAGATTCCAGTGTTATTGGAACACCTTTTTTTTTAATGGAACATGTAAAAGGAAAAATTTTTTGGGACCTCTTACTCCCTGAATCTAGTGCTGAGGAAAGAAGAAACATATATCTTTCAATGAATGAAACAATTGCAAAACTTCATAGTGTAGATTTTAAGGCCATAGGACTAGGAGACTATGGAAAATATGAAAATTACATGGCAAGACAGATCCATAGATGGTCAAAGCAGTATAAGGATTCTGAAACTCAGCATATATCTGAAATAGAAAACCTTATCGACTGGCTTCCTAAAAATATTCCGGATGACGAGGAGACTTCTATTGTTCATGGTGATTTTAGACTTGATAATATGGTTTTCGATAAAGATTCATTGGAAGTTAAAGCAATATTAGATTGGGAACTTTCAACTCTTGGGAGCCCTATAGCTGATTTTACATATCATATGATGGCTTGGAGATTACCAGTAGGAGCAAAAGGACTGGGAATCCTTGGTGCAAACCTAAAAGATTTAAACATTCCGTCCGAAGAAGAATATTCTGAACTTTACTACAAAAAAACTGGAAGGGATAAAATAGAAAACTGGGATTTCTTTATGGCATATAATATATTTCGTTTAGCAGGAATAGCTCAAGGGATTGCAGGAAGAGTTAGAGATGGAACTGCTGCAAGCTCTGAAGCTAAAAACTATGGAGATTTTGTTCCAATTCTTGGAAAATTAGGTTGGGATATTGTCGAAAATATAAAATGAATAATATGAGTAAAAATTTAGATATAGAATTCGTTAGGAATAAATTTCCTGTATTTAGAAATCCAAAAACAAAAGATTTAGCTTTTTTTGAAAATGCTGGTGGAACATATGTTCCTGACTCACTAATTAATAAGTTGAATAAATTCATGACTGAAACAAAAGTTCAACCTTATGGTGATTTCTCATCATCAATTGAAGCTGGGAATGAGATGGACAACAGTATTAATAAAATTGCTGAATTACTAAATATTGAAAAAGATGAATTTATAATTGGACCTTCTACAACAATGAACATGTTCTTACTATCTAGAGCAATAAAACACTGGTTAAATAAAGGTGATGAAATAATTGTCACTAACCAGGATCATGAGGCAAATATAGGTGCATGGAGAAAACTGGCAGATGAAGAAATTATTGTTAAAGAATGGTCGCTAAATAAAGATAGTGCTGAATTAGAAATTGATGAACTGAAATCATTAATTAATGAAAACACAAAATTTATTTGTGTTTGTCATACCTCAAATATTGTAGCATCAATTAACAATCTTAAAGAAATAGTTGATTTAGCTCATAAAAATAACATCAAAGTAGTAGGTGATGGCGTAGCTTATATGGCCCATGATCTAGTAGACCTCAAAGAAATTGACTTAGATTTCTATGGTTTTAGTTTGTATAAAACTTTTGGACCTCATCTAGCTCTATTGTATGGAAAAAAAGAACTCTTAGAAAAAACCAAGAATCTAAACCATGAATTTCTATCAAAAGAAATTCCTTTAACTTTAAATCCTGGTGGGCCTAACCATGAAGAGCTTGCTTGCTTGTCTGGATTAACTGATTACTATGAGGAATTATACAATCATCATTTTTCAGATCAAACAATAAGCTTACACGAAAAAGGTAAGGCAATATTTAAACTTGTTTATTCACATGAAGAACAACTAATGGAAAAACTACTTTCATTTCTCAAATCAAAAAATAATGTAAAATTGATTGGAAAATCAACTCACCTTAGAAGCGAAAGAATGCCTACAGTCTCCTTTACTGTTAATAACAAGAGTTCCTTGTTTATAGCTCAAGAAGCAGGGAAAAATGGTATTGGAATTCGAAATGGAGATTTCTATGCATGGCGCTGCCTAAAAGGATTAGGAATTGATACAAATGACGGCGTAATTAGAATTTCAATGGTCCACTATAATAGTATGGAAGAAGTAGAGAAACTTATAAAATTTTTAGAGATCAATATCTAATTTCTTAAGACGCTCTTCTTTTTGCCTAATTGACTCCTTCATCGAAAGATCTTCAAGTCTATGATAATCATCCCAATATCTTTCAAACTCTTCTTCCTTAACGTAGTTACCATACTGATCTTTTATAAGTTTTGATGACTTATTCATTTTTACAAATATTTTTTTAACTCATTCCTTGCTATAGATTGTTTATGAACTTCATCTGGACCATCTGCCAGTCTTAGAGTTCTCATACCTGCATAAGCTTGAGCTAATTTTGGATCTGACGTAACTCCTGCTCCCCCAAATGCTTGAATCGCATCATCAATAATCTGGAGAGCCATATTTGGCGCTGCAACTTTGATCATTGCTATCTCATTTTTTGCAACTTTATTACCAACTTTATCCATCATTGCAGCTGCTTTCAAAGTTAATAAACGTGTCATCTCAATATTAATTCTTGCATCAGCTATTCGTTCTTGCCAAATTGAATGACGGGCTATTTCTTTTCCAAAAGCCTTACGTGTCAGTAACCTTTTACACATAGTTTCAAGGGTTCTTTCAGCCAATCCTATTGCTCTCATGCAGTGGTGTATTCTTCCTGGCCCCAATCTACCTTGAGCAATTTCAAAGCCTCTACCTTCACCGAGTAAAATGTTTTCAGGGGGAACGCGCACATCTTTAAATTCTATTTCAGCATGACCATGAGGTGCATCATCATATCCAAACACTGGCAAGTGCCTTTTTATATTAATACCTGGAGTATCCTTATCAACAAGGATCATAGATTGTTGTTTGTGAATATTCTCATTATCAGGATCAGTCTTTCCCATAAATATGTAGAATTCACATCGAGGATCCATAGCTCCAGACGTCCACCACTTTGTACCATTAATAACGTACTGATTGCCTTCCATTTTAATCTCACTCTCAATATTAGTTGCATCTGAAGATGCTACTGCAGGCTCTGTCATAGCAAATGCTGATCTAGTTTTTCCTTCTAATAATGGTTTTAAATATTTTTCTTTTTGTTCCTCGGTGCCATAACGAACTAGGACTTCCATATTTCCTGTATCAGGAGCAGAACAATTAAATACTTCAGCTGACCACATTGAACGTCCCATGATTTCACACATTGGTGCATACTCTTCATTGGTATAACCAGCGCCATACTCACTCTCAGGTAAAAATAAATTCCATAAATCACCTTTTTTTGCTGTTTCTTTTAGTTCTTCTACTATTGGAATTACCTGCCATCTGTTATCACCAAAATCATCAATTTGTTTATTATAGTTCGATTCATTTGGATAAATGTGCTTATCCATAAATTGATTTAGTCGCTCAGTAGTTTTTTTAGCTTTATCTGAAATTGTCATTTATCTTTTACCTTTAAAGAAGTTGTTTATTAAACTCTCACATTCAATTTTTGAAATATTATCATATATCTCAGGAACATGATTGCAATTCTTTGATTGAAAAAAATTTATATTACCATTGACTGAGCCATATATCAAATCATCGGCACCGTAATATAATCTTTTAATTTTAGCTCTTGAAATTGCTGCTGCACACATAATGCATGGTTCTAAAGTAACGTATATATCACAACCATTAAGTCTCTCGGAATTTAACAGAATGCAAGCTTCCCTTATAGCATTGATTTCAGCGTGCGCTGTAGGATCTTTATCTCTAACATTTGTATTACAGCTGGAGGCAATAATTTCTCCTTTGCTATCAACAACAACACTTCCAACAGGTAACTCATTTATTTTCTTAGCTTTATTAGCTAACTGTAAAGCTTTTTCCATATATTTGTTTTGAGACATTTTAATTAAATGTATTTTATGTAAAGTATCATAACTTATCTTAGCAAATATGGAAAAAAACAAGAAATCAGAAAGAATAAGCAAAGTTATTGCTAGGTCTACACCTTATTCAAGGCGTCAGGTAGAAGAATTAATATATGATGGAAGAATAAGGATTGATGGAAGAATAATCGATAAACCTGGGATCAATGTTTCAAAAGAAAATACCATTCAGCTAGACAAAAAAAATATTCCTTTTAACTCAATAGATGAAATCTATCTTTTTCATAAGCCTAGAGGGTGTTTGGTGACTCACTCTGATCCAAGAAATAGAAAAACAATATTTGATTTTCTTCCAAGAAAATTGGATAAGGTGATCTCTATTGGTCGCCTTGACTACAATTCTGAAGGTTTAATTCTTTTAACTAACAATGGAAATATAAAAAGAAAGTTTGAGCTGCCACAAAATAATTTTGAAAGAATATATAGAGTTAAAGTTCAAGGAAAGATTGATATAAAAATAATTGATAAACTTAAAAAAGGTTTTTATACAAAAGGGATCAAATATAAGCCAATTATTGCAAAATTAGAAAGTTCCTCTGAAACTTATTGTTGGCTGCAAATGAGTTTAAGAGAAGGTAAGAATAGAGAGATAAGAAATATATTTGAATCAATTAATATGACTGTTACTCGACTTATAAGAATATCTTATGGTCCATACAAATTGGGGAAACTACAAAAAGGTAAACTTAAAAAAGTTAATCTAATAGGATAAATAATGAGAATTATTAGTGGATCAAAAAAAGGTCATACAATTCTAAGCTATAAAAATAAAGAAATTAGACCCTTAACTGATAAAAATAGAGAAACAATATTTAATATACTCGTCCATGGAAAAGAAATAATTGCTACTGGATTTGAAATTACTAATTCAATTGTTCTAGATTTATTTGCAGGCACAGGAGCTTTTTCATTTGAAGCCTTATCACGAGGTGCTTTAAAAGCTACAGCGATTGAAAGCAGTTCCTTGATGATTGATTTAATCTATAAAAATGCAGAAAAATTAAAATTTAGGGATAAATTAGTTATTTTTAATGAAAATGCCTGCTCTTTCACAAATGATTCTTCAAATCCAAAATTTGATTTAGTTTATTGTGATCCCCCTTATGAAAAAAAATTGGGAATCAGATCACTCAAAAACTTAATTAAAAAAAACATGCTTAATACAAATGCTATAATTATTTTGGAAGAAGAATTAAAATCTAAGACTATTGATTTTCCAGAATTAGAAATACTTCGAATAAAAGAAATAGGAATTAGTAAATTTTCTTTCCTGAGACTACTTTAAAAAACTTTTCTGAATCTCTACTGCATCCTGAGTAAAAGGATCAACTTTCATAAGCTCAGATAAATGCAAAACTCTCATGATCTCAGAACAAAAATATGAACCAAGATGAAATATATCATTTTCTTTAAATATTCTCTCTCTCGATTCACCAATTTGTTTAATTAACGCCTCATGCATTGCAGCTTTATGATTATTCAAAGTAATATTTAGTAGATTTGGATGATCATAATTTAAACTCATAATCTCAAAAAAAATGTTTTTTTGACCGTCCAAATAAAACTGAAGTAAACTATGCTGATCTTTAGTCATTTCTGAAACAATTGGCAATACACCTTTATTATTCTTTCCAAGACTTTCTGAAAATAATTGTTTTTTCCAATTTGCTAATTCATACAACTCAGGACCATAAACTAAGTTTGCATTAATAATTTTTCCTTTTTTAAATAAATCAAAATCCTTATTTGCTTCGTCTTTCGCATTTTGTTCATTATTAAGTTCTTTGGAGGCTCCTTCAAAAAACTTATCAATTAGATCTTCATGAAAATAAAATCCTGGAATAAGAGACGTATTAGAAAAAATTGAAAAACGTCCTCCTATTTCTTTCATGTGTTCTATTATCTTTATTGAATGATGACTGGAAAGATCATGCAATGGTGATGATTTGAGTTCAGTTAATGCAAAAAAATGATTAGAAATATTAATTCTATTTTCTAATTGGCTTACTAAATAGTCAAAAATAGTCAGTATTTCTGAAGTGTTACCCGATTTAGATATGAATATAAATCCAGTACGATCTATTTCTGTCTCTTCTAAAGTGCTACTAATCAAATCTTGATGAAGTTGATCAAAATAAATAACTCTTTTCTCATTTAAAAAATTGTTTATTGCCTTGGAACCTTGTGAAGAGCCTCCCACGCCAATAACAATAATCTTTTCGAACTCAACTCCTATAATCGATTTATCCTGAAGATATTTAGATTTCAAATTATCTAAATCAAAAAATGGATAATTATTAAAATTATTCATGATTATGACTTTGAGCTTTCTTCAATTTGGACTAAGTCAATTTTTAGTTCGAACTCTCTCAATCTCTTATACACACTTGCAAGCTCTATTATTGTAGGCCATGCCTTTAAAAGATACTGCATAGAGCCTTCAACTCTACCAAATGCTCTAATAATTTGTTGCATTACTCCAAGTGTTACTACGCCAGCAACAATTGCTGGAGCCAAAAAAACATAGGCTGATAATACATTTGCCTGCAAAAATGCTATTCGACCAATATCAAAATAAAGATATCTTATATAACTCAAAAAATGAATTTGCCTAACGTCATTAAATAGTTCTTCTAAAGTTTTTGGTCTCACTGTTTCATCATCCTCAGCTATAACAAGCATTTTTCTGTAGGCTGCTTCTTGCTTCTGTAAGTCATACTCAACTCCAACAAGTCTTAAAATTAGACCAAGACCTACTAGAAAGAGTGTTCCGCCTATTGACCATAATAATGCACCTACTACCAATCCATACTCCCACTCTCCAAAAAAGAAAATTGGAATACCAATACTTAATCCAAATAAAATTGGCATAAACTCAACTAAGATCATTAATGCTTCAATTAAACTTGTCCCTAGAGATTCCATAATTCTTGAAAATTTGATTGTATCTTCTTGAACCCTCTGCGAAGCTCCTTCAATTTTTCTAGCCTTATCATAAACGGAATGATACCACTCAACCATTGCTGTTCTCCATCTAAATAGAAAATGATTTGTGAAGTAACCGACTAGAACAGCAACAGCGACATACATACCTGCCAGAGTGATAAATGATAAAAGGCTAGCCCAATATTGTTCAATAGTGATTGCATATGGTTCTGCTAACGCTTCCTGAATCATGTCATAAAAATCTCCAAACCATTCATTGATTTGAACATCTATTTGGACCTGTATCCAAAGTGAAGTAAGAATGATTGCTGAACCTAAATATGCCCACAAAAACCATTTTCGATCTTTAAAAAACTTAAACATCTTGATAGATTATATTTTTATACGATCAATTAGAATAGGAATTAAGAAGATCATCAACTCTATTGAGCAAATCATTGAGATCTTCATTGCCAAAATCGGTATTATCTACTGGCATGTCATCAAGAATCATTGGCTGAAATTGCTCTTCTTCTGATAAAGAAGTTATATCTTCAGTGTCAGCTAACTCCTCTAAAAACTCTTCTTCGTTAAAATCTTCTGTCACTTCATCACCTATCTCTTCTGATTCATCTTCGCTTATTAATTCAGTAGTTTCTTCAACTATAACCTCTTCTTCGCCTACATTCATCTCTTCCTGATCATTGTTTAAAGCTATAATTTCCAGAAGTTCTTTACGTGCTATTTCAGCTTCATTAGCTAAAGCGATTTCGTCTTCTGTTAGTAAAGCCTCATCTTCTTGTTGAGTTTTTTTCTTAGTTAAGAAGTTCTCCTCAACAAATTCTTCAAGATTCATATCATTATTTATTACATCATCTGAACTTACTTCGTTTGAATTAGAATCTTCTAAAATTGTTTGAATATCCTCAGATCCATTTGATCCAGGTAGATTTACAATCTCTTCTTCCCCTTCAACAGGAGGTTCTAATTCAAAATCAGGCGGTATCTCAAGAGCTTTTTGTTTTAAAGTAGTGTAATCAGAAGGCTTATTGTTAGAACATGATATTGCCAAAATAGTAAAGATGCTTAAAACAAAAACCCTATTTATCAATCTCATTTTGATTTTCTTTCTCTTTAAAAAATAATTCTAAAATAATAGTTAAAATACATCCAGCGGTAATAGTTATATCAGCAATATTAAATACATACCAATGGAAATTATTATAATGTAGATCAATAAAATCAAGCACAGCATTATATGAAAATCGATCAATTAAATTTCCAATTGCTCCGCCAATAATTAAACTAAAAGAAAAATAATAAGCCTTCTTATTTATCTGAACTGCATAAATAAATAGGATTATAATAACTATTAATATTAAAATCATATAAATATTGTTTACTAAATTTATATCATTCTGAAATAAGCCAAACGCAAATCCTTTATTCCAAATAACGTAGAAATTTAAATATTCATTAATAGGAAAAAGAATTGATGAATTCAACCTTACTACATCAATTTCAAAGTAGTAAATGACAATTAGTTTTGTAATTTGATCAGCTGCTGCAAAAAGAAATATGAATAAAATAAATCTTTTAATATTAAAAACCATTATATGACTTTAGAACATCTTTCACAAATTTCATTAGATAAGCTAGAAAAATATTTCCAACACCTTTCACATTTCTTTCCGCTTGTCTTAGAAACAATAACACCAATGTTTTTATTTGTTTCAGAAATAAAACAATTATCAGTTGGACTTTCTTCCAAAATCGCTAACTCGCTTACAATTGAGATATCTTTTAATAGATCTTGGTCAATTTCATTAGAATCTGAGTCTCCAAGATATAAATCAATAGAAGCTTCCAAGCTTGAACCAATCTTCTTATTTTTCCTTTCTATCTCAATCGCACCATTAATTGACTTCCTGATCTCCTTATAAACTTCCCATTTGCTATCCAATTCAGGTCTTTTCCACTTATGCTGAATCTGAGGAAAGTTCTTAGTATGAACACTTTCGTTACTGCCATATCTACTCTGCCAAGCTTCCTCAGTAGTAAAACATAATATAGGAGCCAACAAAGTTAAAAGATGATGAAACAAAATATCTAGCACTGTCCTTGTTGATTTTCTTTCCAAACTATCCTTTAAATCACAATAAAGAGTATCCTTTCGAATATCAAAATAGAATGCTGATAATTCATTGGTGCAAAAATTAAAAATTAAACTGAATACTTTTTGATATTCAAAGATTTTATAATTCCTCATTACCTCTTCTTCTAAGTTTGCAAGAGATGATAATACATAATGATCTAGATCATTAAGCTGATTGTAATCAATTCTCTCATCTTCAGAAAATTCAGAGAGATTCCCAAGGATAAACCTTAATGTATTCCTTAGTCTTCTATAACTATCAACATTGCTTTTAATTATTTCTGGACCAATTTTAAGATCCTCAGAATAATCACTGCTTGCAACCCATAATCTCAATATATCTGCACCTGATTTTTCAACAACTTCTGCTGGGGCTACTATTTTTGCAGATGATTTACTCATCTTTGCTCCATCTTCATGAAGAACAAAGCCGTGGGTTAAGACAGACTCATAAGGTGCAACGCCTCTTGTTCCACAAGACTCTAATAAAGAAGAATGAAACCAGCCTCTGTGCTGATCTGTTCCCTCTAAGTATATTGAAGCCGGCCATATTTGGTCTTTTTGTCCTTCTAATACAAAAGCATGGGTACATCCTGAGTCAAACCAAACATCTAAAATATCATCTACCTTTGCATAATCATTAGCATCATAGTCCTTACCAAGAAGATCTTCTTTTGAATACTTAAACCATGCATCAGCTCCTTCTTTCTTATAGAGATCAATAATTTTTTTGTTAAGATTTGAATCAACTAATGGTTCGCCTGTTTTCTTATTATAAAAAATTGATAGAGGGACTCCCCAAGCTCTCTGTCTAGAAACTACCCAGTCAGGTCTTTCTTCTATCATTGAGAAGATTCTTTTCTTTCCCTGCTTGGGAAACCAAGAAACATCGTCGATTGCCTTTAAAGCTTTCTTGCGTAAATCATTCTTTTCCATGCTGATAAACCATTGAGGTGTGTTTCTAAATATTACTGGAGCTTTCGAACGCCAAGAATGTGGGTAGCTATGTCGCAATGAACCTTTCCCAGCAAGTGCACTATGGTTTTTTAACTCTATAATTACTGCAACATTTGCATCAGCATCACTGCCATCATCATTAAAAATCTTTTTCCCTTTAAATAAGGGAACATGGTCAAAATAGAATCCATCTTGATCAATAGTCTCAGGTACTTCAATATTATTTGTAATACCTAATATGTAATCGTCAGCTCCATGGCCGGGGGCAATATGTACAAATCCTGTTCCTTGTTCTAATGTAACAAAATCTGCTTGATATAAATTTATATCAAAGTTGTAGCCAGATTTTGCAAATGGATGACAACAAATAAGCTTTCCTACATCATCTATATCCTTAATCTTAGTGACAGTTTTTACCCTACATAGTTCCTTAAAACTTTTCTCTAGATCATTAGCAATAATTATTCGATCTTCACTTTTTAAATGACTATTTTCCTCTGTTTCATTGATCTGAAAAAGAGAATATTTGATATTCTTACTGTAAGCGATAGCTCTGTTACCTGGAATAGTCCAAGGAGTTGTAGTCCAAATAACCACTGATGACCCTTTTAGATCTGAATCAGGAGATTCTAAAATAGGAAACTTTACAAAGATAGTTGTAGACTTATGTTCTTTATATTCTATTTCTGCTTCCGCTAATGCAGTCTTTTCAACTGTTGACCACATAACAGGTTTTGAACCTCTATATAAACTACCGTTCTCAACAAATTTAAAAAATTCTTTTACAATCGTTGATTCAGCGTCATGTGACATAGTGGTGTATGGATTTTCCCAATCGCCAATAATTCCAAGTCTGATGAATTCTTCTCTTTGTATATCAATCCATTTTGAAGCAAATTCTCTACATTCTTTTCTAAATTGGATTATATCTACATCATCCTTATCTTTGCCTTCTGCTCTATATTGTTCTTCAATCTTCCATTCAATTGGTAATCCATGACAGTCCCATCCAGGAATATATGAACTATCTTGCCCTAACATTTGCTGCGACCTAACTACAAAATCTTTAAGAATTTTATTTAAAGCATGACCCATGTGTAAGTGACCATTAGCATATGGAGGTCCATCATGAAGGGTAAATTTTTTAAGCTGCTTTGATTCTTCTCTTAAGACTTTATAAATATTTTTTTCTGACCATTCGTTTAAAATTTTAGGCTCTTGTTCAGGTAGTCCTGCACGCATAGCAAAATTTGTGTTAGGCAGAAATAAGGTTTCGCTGAAATCTACTTTTTCTTTTTTAGAGGTCATTATTTTCTTAAAATTTTAATAGCCGTTGATATATCTGATTTTACTTGTTTTTTTAAGGCTTCTATTCCAGTAAATTTCTTTTCTCGGCGAATATAGTCAATAAAGCTTACTTTTAGTGAAGAATTATAAATATTCAATTTAAAATTAAATAGGTGAACTTCTAATAATGGCTTCTTTTTATCAAATGTTGGTCTTATTCCATAATTTGCTATTCCTTTATAAATCTTGCTCTTAAACCTAGCATTCAAAATTTCAACCTTAACTACATAAACACCATATTTGGGACCTATATAATCTTTCATTAAAAGATTTGCTGTCGGAAAACCAATTGTCCTTCCTCTTTGGTCACCTTTTATTACTTTTGAGGAAATTGACCATGGTCTACCTAAAAATTTATTTGCATTTTTTATATCTCCTTTTGATATTAATTTTCTAATATTTGAAGAAGAAAAAATCTTTATCTTTGTATTTTTAGATATTGTTGATGGTGTTTTAATTAGCTTTATTGGCTTTACAATAAAATCTTTCTTTTTTCCAAAACTATGTAAATACTTATAGTCACCTATTCTTTTTCGTCCAAACCTAAAATTTGTCCCAACAAAAACATGACTCATCTTTATTCCTGAAAAGAGAATTTTATTACAAAAATCATTAGGTGACATATTTGCAAGGTTTTTATTAAATCCTAGAACGACCACATAATCCACTTTTTGATCTTTTAGAATATCAAATCTGCTATCAAGATCTGTAAGAAGAAATCCATTCTTATTAGATTCAAAATATTTTTTTGGGTGTGGGTTAAACAGAAGTATACCTAATCTAGTATTATTTTTTTTAGCAATATTTTTTGCAGACTTAATAATTCTTTGGTGCCCTTTATGGACTCCATCAAGGTTACCTATAACAAGAATTGAATTCTTAGTGTATTTAGATGCCAATTTGTAATTATTAAATACTTTCACAACTCTATAGATGTTTAATAGTAACTATTTCTTGTAAATCATTATCCAGAAATTCTTTAGCAAGATTCATAATATCTTTCTCACCTTTAATAACATCTTTATGTATTCCATCTTGAATAAGAATAGAGTCTATTTCAAATTTTTCTGCGCCATAAATATCAGTCTTAATACTGTCGCCAATTGCTAAGATCTCTGATTTAGATTCACACATTCCCTCTTTTTTTATTATATTAAAAGCATAATCATATATTTCTTGATGTGGTTTCCCATAAGACTTTATATCTCCTCCTAAAGAAGAATAATACTTTGCCATGCCACCTGCGCAAGGAATCATCTTGTCTCCTCGGTAAACTATCTCATCTGGGTTAGCACATATTAATTTTAGGTTTTTATTAATAAAATTTTCAAACTGATCTTTGTATGTCTCAGGCTGTTCAATTTCATCATCCAAAAGTCCTGTGCAAAGGATAAAATCAAAATCTGATGTCATATCTTTTCTTTGAATGAAAATTCTTTCTAAAAGATCAAAATCTTTACTAGGACCAAGATGAAAGTAAGATTCTCCATGAATCTTCTTATTTATCTGCTCACAACTTACATCTCCTGATGTAATAATGCCATCATAGAGATCTTTATTTAATCCAAGTTTCTTATTCAAACCATCCTCTACAACATAGTTTGGTCTTGGAGCATTGGATAAAAATATTACTTTAATATTGTTTTCTTTCATATGCTCTAGGAAAGAAATGCTATGTTGAAATAAAGCTTTACCATTATGTATGACGCCCCATAAGTCACACAAGATAACTTTATAGCCTAAAGCATGCTCAACTGATCCCTGAATCTGATTAACTTTCATTAAATTTTACCTTGTAATCATTTAATTTATTAACTTATAATAATTATTATTCTAACAACACTTAAATATGACCTCACTATTTGATCTAAAAGACAAAAATGCAATAATTACAGGCTCATCAAAAGGCATAGGCAAAGCTATAGCTTATAGAATGGCTGAACATGGGGCGCGGGTGATAGTTACAAGTAGAAAAATAGACGCCTGTGAAGAAGTTGCAAATGAAATTAATAGTCAATTTGGAGCAGATAAAGCCAAAGCAATTGCTTGTAATATTGGTGACAAAGAACAATTAAAAAATTTATACGCTAAATCCAAAGAATTTTATGGTGAAACAAGCACGCTTGTTTGCAATGCAGCTATAAACCCATACTTTGGACCTTCGATAAATATTTCTGATGAAGCTTTTGAAAAAACTATGAAATCGAATGTGCAAAGTAATTTTTGGATGTGCAATGAAGTTCTTCCAGATATGGTTTCAAGAAAATCTGGATCTATTATAATTGTATCCTCTATTGCTGGGCTTCATGGAAGCTCTATGCTTGGCGCTTATGCAATTTCTAAAGCTGCCGATTCACAGTTGGCAAGAAATATTGCTGTTGAATATGGAAGGAATAATATTAGGGCAAATTGTATATCTCCTGGTCTAATCAAAACTGATTTTTCAAGAACCTTATGGGAAAATGAAACTATTTTAAAATCTGCCACCAATGGTTCTGCTCTTAAAAGAATAGGAATGCCAGATGAAATAGCTGGCGCAGCAGTGTTCCTTGCCTCTGATGCAGGTACATTTACTACCGGTCAAAACATTGTTATAGACGGAGGAGAAGGAGAATAATAACAACTTATTGAAATTATTCACTATTTTCTCAAACCTCTATTTTCCTCAACCTCTTGACACTTTAGCCATGGATCACTATATGCCTAGGTAATTAAAGCAAATTTACACATTAGAATATTTTATTAGGAGAATTGAAAATGGATTTTCGACCTTTACACGACAGAGTTTTAGTCAGAAGACTAGAAAGTGAAGAAAAAACTGCTGGTGGAATTATTATTCCAGATACAGCCCAGGAAAAACCTCAAGAGGGACAGATTGTTGCTGTTGGATCAGGTTCTAAAAGTGAGGATGGGAAAGTCACTCCTCTAGATCTAAAAGCTGGAGACATTGTACTCTTTGGTAAATGGTCAGGAACAGAAGTAAAGATTGATGGTGAAGAACTTTGCATAATGAA
>CABWZX010000009.1 GCA_902510025.1 uncultured Pelagibacteraceae bacterium
AAAGCTCATGATTATAAAGAAAGCAAAGGAAAAGATAGGCTGGATGCTGAAAGTTTATTTAAGAAATGATTAGTCGATATGGGCTAGCGCCATTAGCTTTTGGACTAGTTGTATTCACAATTCTTATTATCTCAATAATACCATCTCCACATAAAGCATGTTTGGACAATAATATTGCTATTCTTGATAGCCTTGATAGAGAAACCTACTCAGATGATGAAATCTCTAAATTAGGAAAGTCAATTGGCGAGGGTTGCAGAGCTGATAAAAATTATCAGCTCCCAATATAATTATTTATACTCTACTCTCCCCAAGCTCCTGCAAATTCATAAACAATAGCCGGATCATCACCAACTACCATGCCATCGTGACCTGGTTGAATAGAATAAGCATCGCCTGCAGTATAAGTAGCTTCTGTACCATCATTATGAATGGCCTTAACAGTTCCTGCAACAATAACACCAAGGTGTGTAGCTTGGCAACTCTCAGTTCCAACAGTAGGTTTAATGTCATTTGACCATTTCCATCCTGGTTGAAGGGTTAATTGTATAATTCTTTGACCTCCTACATTTACAGCATCAATTCGAGCATTATTAAAATCAGTGTTAACCTCATCAGCGCTACTAAAGCTTTTTACTTCAATTGAACTCATAATTTTTCTCCTTTAAAAAAAATTATTATGAACTATCTTTATGAAATTAATATTAAAAATAATAGTTATGAAATATGAGCAAATTAAAGAATAAAACACTACTTATCACTGGGGCAACAAGGGGCATTGGTTTTGCTATTGCAAAACGTGCAGCTGAAGATGGAGCCAATATAGCAATTATTGCAAAAACAACCGCACCTCATCCTAAACTTCCTGGAACCATTTACACGGCAGCGGATGAACTAAATCAAGCAGGTGGGAATGCGATAGGTATTAAAACTGATATAAGATTTGAAGATCAAGTTATTAACGCTGTTAATCAGACAGTTGAAAAATTTGGAGGAATAGACATTTGTGTAAACAATGCTAGTGCAATTAGTATAACTCCTACATTACAAACTGATATGAAAAAATATGATCTCATGCACAGTGTTAATACTAGAGGTACATTTATGACGTCAAAGTGCTGCATACCTTATTTGAAAAAATCAGATAATCCTCACATTTTAAATCTTGGACCCCCTCTAAATATGGAAGGACAGTGGTTTAGTCCTCACGTTGCATATACTATGGCAAAATATGGTATGAGCATGTGCACTCTGGGAATGTCAGAAGAACTTAAATCTTCAGGTATTGCTGTTAATTCATTATGGCCAAGAACTATGATTAACACTGCAGCTGTAAACAATATTTTAGCTAGTTCTATGGAAGATCAAGGTGTTAGTAAATGTAGAACTCCTGCAATCATGGGTGATGCTGCATATATTATTTTAACTCAAGATTCTAAAAAATTTACTGGTAACATGTGTGTCGATGACAGCACAGTTATTAAATCTGGTAAAACCGATCTCTCAGAATATCTAGCTACACCAGACGCTACACCTTTTCCTGATTTTTTTGTTAATGAGAAAGATGGTAATGATATCGAATTAGAGTAATTTTTTTTACATTGTTACCTAGTAATAATTCTTTACTATAATTTGTATGAGTATTGATTATCAAAAACCACTTTTAAGAGGCGTCACTCATCTGGCAATGTTTTTTATCTCATTTATTGCCTGCGGATTTCTAATATATTATAGCAATACAATTCTAGAAATTGTTGCAAATTCAGTTTATTCAATTGGTCTGTGTGCAATGTTTGGAATAAGTGCTCTTTATCATCGATTAAACTGCAGTATAAAAACTAAACTTATTCTTCGTAAGCTAGATCATTGTGGAATTTTTATCATGATAGCAGGGTCTTTCACGCCAATATGTTTACTTGCACTTCCAATCGATAGCGGCATCAAGCTCTTAATCATTGTTTGGTCACTTGCTTTCGTTGGAATAATTCAATCGATCTTCTTATCAAGAATTCATCGATGGCTTAGAGCATCATTATATCTAATTGTTGGATACATGGCATTTCCATTCATAAAAGTCATATATTTCTCATTAAGTCTTTATAAGCTTGTTTTAATTGGTGTCGGTGGTGCTGTATACTCACTCGGAGCTATTGGATATGGATTAAAATTTCCTAAGCTTAATCCAGAAGTATTTGGTTTCCATGAGATGTTTCATTTGTTAGTAGTTATAGCTGCTATCTTACATTTTATTGCGATTTACAGTCTTATATAAACTATTCATCGTATCTTTGCGTATTACACGAATACAATAACTTTTCATCATACTCTACTGTAGTTTCTCCAGAGCAACATGGATCAATATTAATCTTACAATAAGGACACTGTGAATGTCCGTGAACCTCTATTGGAAAAACGTTGTTGTTACACCACTGGCAATGAATTTGATTCATTTAGATTATAATAATACTAATAAACTTAAAATCTAATAATTAAGTGGCGGGAGTGACGGGACTCGAACCCGCGACCTCCTGCGTGACAGGCAGGCGCTCTAACCAAACTGAGCTACACCCCCACATTATTAACGTAGCCATCTCGTGGGAAGAAATGGTGGGCGATGACAGGTTCGAACTGCCGACATTCACGGTGTAAACGTGACGCTCTTCCAGCTGAGCTAATCGCCCCTCGAATGTTGGAATATATATATTTTGCTATTTATTCCCACTATATTTTGTAAAAAAAATCCGACCATGTATTAGCATGATCGGATTTAATTTGAATTTGTCTGAGCTGTAACGCCCCTAGGAATTAACCACCAGGATTGTTTACAGATTCTTTCAAACCCTTGCCTGCAGTAAATTTAGGTCGAGTTGACTGCGGTATTTGAATAACTTCATTAGTCCGAGGATTTCTTCCTTGAGAAGCTTTTCTTATAGACGTTTTAAATGTACCAAAGCCTACTAGTCTTACTTCCCCTCTTGCTTTAAGAACGTCAGTAATTTGGTCAAAAACAGCATTAACAGCTTTTTCTGAATCTGATTTTTGCATTCCAGTAACTTCAGCAACTTTACCTATTAAGTCTTGTTTATTCATAATCTCCCCCTTTTTTTAGGAGTTTTTTGATTCGTATTATATATATAGGAACTGAACTACTATATATAGTCAAGCTGAAAGCCCTTAAAAACCTATAAAAATTCAAAAAAAGGTTTAATAATTGAAAATTATATTATTTATCAGTGAGTTATAGGATTTTCTGAATCTTGATCTATATCATCATCCGTTAATTCATTGGAAGACTTAATTGTTTCACTTTCATCCCACTCAATTGGTATAAGTGGTTTGGTTAATGCTATCTTCAAAACCTCATCAACATTATCGACAAAAATAATTTCTAATCCTTTTTTAACATTCTCAGGAATATCCGCTAAGTCTTTCTCATTCTCTTTTGGTACAATAACTGTTTTGGTCCCAGCTCTCAGTGCTGCAAGTAATTTTTCCTTTAATCCACCGATTCCAAGCGCTTTTCCTCTCAAGGTCACCTCACCTGTCATCGCTATATCTTTTCTCACTGGTATGCCAGTAAGCACAGAGACTATAGATGTAACCATTCCGAGTCCCGCAGAAGGACCATCTTTCGGTATAGCTCCCTCTGGAACATGTATATGAATATCCCTAATTGGAAATATAGTAGGCTTAATTCCAAAATCTATTGATCTTGAACGAACATAAGATTTTGCTGCCTGAATTGACTCTTTCATTACATCGCCAAGTTTTCCCGTTATTGTCATTCTGCCCTTACCAGGCATTATAACAGATTCAATAGGCAAAATATCACCTCCTACTTCTGTCCATGCTAAGCCTGTAACTATTCCAACTTGGTCATCATTATCTATCTCACCGTATTTGTATTTCCGAACTCCAGCAAATTCAGCTAAATTGGAGCCGTCTATTATTAATTTTTTGATTTTACCAGAAACAATTTTTTTTATAGTTTTACGCGCTAAATTAGCTAGTTCTCTTTCTAGACTTCTAACTCCAGCTTCCCGCGTATAATAACGAATTAGACTGACTATTGCACTTTCATCTATTTTTAATTCATCAGACTTTATCCCATGTCGTTTTAATATTTCTGGAGCGAGATGTTGCTTTACTATTTCAACTTTTTCATCTTCTGTGTATCCTGCAATTCGAATAATTTCCATTCTATCTAATAATGCAGCGGGCATTCTGAGAGTATTAGCGGTTGTTAAGAACATTGTATCTGACAAATCATAATCAACTTCTAAATAGTGATCATTAAAAGTATTGTTTTGTTCAGGATCAAGAACTTCCAATAATGCTGATGATGGATCGCCACGATAGTCAGAACCTAACTTATCTATTTCATCAAGAAGGAACAATGGATTTGAAGATTCGGCTTTCTTCATCATTTGAAGGACTTTTCCCGGTAAAGATCCAATATAAGTTCTCCTGTGCCCCCTAATCTCTGCCTCATCGCGAACTCCGCCGAGAGACATTCTTACAAATTTTCTACCTGTAGCCCTGGCAATTGATTTACCTAAAGATGTCTTGCCTACCCCAGGAGCCCCGACCAAACATAAAATCGGACCTTTCATTTTTTTAATACGTTGTTGAACAGATAAATACTCAAGTATTCTTTCTTTTACTTTTTCAAGGCCATAATGGTCCTCATTTAAGATCTTCTCAGCATAGTTTATATCTTTTTTAGTTTTTGTTTTTTTCCCCCATGGCAGCGAAAGAACCCAATCCAGATAATTTCTAATTACGCTAGATTCAGCAGACATTGGACTCATAGATCTCAGTTTTTTCATTTCAGCATAACATTTCTCTTTAGCTTCTTTAGAAAGTTTGGTCTTTTCCATTTTTTCTTCGTATTCCTGAATATCATCCTTACCATCTTCAGTTTCTCCTAATTCTTTCTGTATTGCCTTCATTTGTTCATTTAAATAATATTCTCTTTGAGTTTTTTCCATTTGTGTTTTGACACGTCCTCTTATTTTCTTCTCTACCTGCATGACATCAAGTTCGGAGCCAATGAAATTTAATATTTTTTCAAAACGAGCATAGATATCAATTGACTCTAAAATCTCTTGTTTGTCAGAAATTTTAATAGAAAGGTGAGATGCGATTGTATCACTTAGTTTGCACAGATCATCGATTTCATTAATTGAGCCGATAACTTCAGGTGGAATTTTTTTATTTAAATTGACATATTTATCAAATTGATCTGCAGCAGACTTAGATAAAGCTCTAAGTTTTTTATCCGTTGAATCAACAATTTCATTAATTACATCGATATTAGATTCTAAGAAGTTTTCATTCTCATAAAAAATATTGATTGTTGCTCTCTTTATGCCTTCAACTAAAACTTTAACTGTACCATCAGGCAATTTTAACAACTGAAGCACATTTGCTACTGTACCAAAGTCAAATAAATCATCTTTACTAGGATCATCAGTAGTTGCACTCTTTTGAGTAATCAACATAATTTTCTTATCGCCAGACATTACTTTCTCTAGCGCATTGACTGATTTATCTCTTCCAACAAATAAAGGGACAACCATATGAGGGAACACGACGATATCGCGCAAAGGTAACACTGGTATTTTAGTTTTATCCATAATGAATCATCGTTCTTACTGGTTTATAAAAAAATTAATATTACTCTAAGTAAAGTTATAAAATTTAGCACACACTATTAGATGTGTATAAAATCAGGGAATTCAAGGATTTAATCTATTATAACTGTCTAAGCGCTTGTTTCTGAAGCTTTTTTATTATCAGCATAAATATATAAAGGTCTAGCCCTTCCTTCAGCAACTTCCGCATTAATAACAACTTCTTCTACCCCCTCAAGTGAAGGCAATTCAAACATGGTATCGAGAAGTATATTCTCCAATATAGATCTTAATCCTCTAGCTCCAGTTTTTCTTACTATTGCTTTCTTCGCGATAACACTTAAGGCGTCTTTTGAGAGAATTAGCTTAACATCCTCCATGTTAAATAGAGTTTGGTACTGTTTTATCAATGCATTTTTTGGCTCTTGTAAAATTTTTATTAAGGCGTCCTCATCAAGATCTGTAAGCGTGGTTACGATTGGAAGTCTACCTACAAATTCAGGTATTAAACCATAGTTTAATAGATCTTCTGGTTCCAATTCAGTTAAGATTTGACTTCCTAATTTTTCATCATAAGTTTTAACATTTGCTTGGAATCCAATTCCTGAACCTTTAGATCTTTTGTTGATAATTTTATCTAATCCTGAAAATGCACCACCACAAATAAATAATATATTTGTTGTATCAACTTGCAGGAATTCTTGCTGTGGATGTTTTCTACCGCCCTGAGGTGGAACACTTGCAATTGTACCTTCCATAATTTTTAACAATGCTTGTTGAACTCCTTCGCCAGAAACATCTCTAGTGATGGATGGATTTTCAGATTTTCTACTTACTTTATCGATTTCATCTATGTACACAATTCCTCTTTGTGCTCGTTCAACGTTATAATCTGAAGCTTGCAATAATTTTAGAATAATGTTCTCAACATCCTCACCTACATAACCAGCTTCTGTAAGAGTGGTTGCATCAGCCATAGTAAAAGGTACATCAAGAATTCTGGCTAGAGTTTGAGCTAATAATGTTTTGCCGCAACCAGTAGGTCCAATTAAAAGGATATTGGATTTTGAAAGTTCAATGTCAGATTTAATATTTGAGTGTTCTATTCTCTTATAATGATTATGAACAGCTACAGAAAGGTTATATTTTGCATCCTTCTGACCAATGACAAAATCATCTAGTGTTGCACATATCTCCTTTGGGGTAGGAATTCTGCTTGAAGTCTTTGATTTAGTCTCTTTATTCTCTTCCTGAATAATATCATTGCAAAGCTCTACACATTCATCACATATAAAAACTGTTGGACCGGCAATAAGTTTTTTTACTTCATGCTGACTTTTCCCACAAAAAGAGCAGTACAAGGTGTTCTTGTTATTTTTGTCTCCTGTATTTTCACTCATAAAAATATTCTAATTTTCAAACTCGACATAAATTGGACGAATCAATATTTGGGTAAGAATGCATTTAAATTTTCAAAATTCAACATAATTAACAAATTGATTCTGGAAAAAATGTTTATAAACAGTGTATTAAGGCTGTTATTTGAGGCTATTTCTCAGTTTTGTTTGGAATTCTTTTTTCATGAATTTCATCAATAATTCCAAATTTTAAGGCCTCATCTGGAGACATGAAGTTATCTCTCTCAAGAGCTTCTTCAACCGCTTCCACTGCTTGACCTGTATGTTTTGAGTAAAGCTTGTTTAGATTGGCTTTCATAGAAAGTACTTCTTTAGCATGAATCTCAATATCAGTTGCTTGACCTTTAAATCCCGCTGATGGTTGATGAACCATAATTCTACTGTTTGGAAGCGCATAGCGCTTTCCTTTTTCACCAGCAGCTAAAAGAAATGAACCCATTGATGCTGCTTGACCAAAACATAGCGTTGAAACTGGAGATTGGATGAATTGCATAGTGTCGTAAATTGCTAGTCCATCAGTAACGACTCCACCAGGAGAATTAATGTATAAAGAAATTTCTCTTTCTGGATTTTCAGATTCTAAAAATAATAATTGAGCCGAAATTAGTGATGAAAGATTGTCATTTACCGGACCAACTAAAAAAATAATCCTCTCTTTTAGAAGTCTTGAATAAATATCAAAAGCTCTTTCCCCTTTTCCAGTTTGTTCAACCACCATCGGTACTAATTGGTTCATATTAATTTTATTAGTCATGATCTACTTCTTTTTTCTGGTTGTTTTCTTTTTAGTTGTTTTCTTTGTTTTAGATTTATCTAATCTAGAATCAACGTTATTATAAATTTTTATAAAAGAATCAACGTCCAACTCTTTCGTCTGCAATTTAACCTTACTTAAGATAAAGTCTACTATTTTATTTTCATATAATGGAGCTTGGAACTGCATGGCAGCTTCTTGGTTGTTTTTATAATAGTCAATCACTTTTTGTTCCTGACCTCTAAAATTTGCAGCATATTCATATAACGCTTTATTCATTTCATCACCTGTAACTTGGATAGAGTTTACTTTTCCAATTTCTTGCAAAATCAAACCTAATTGAATTCTACTATTAGCATCATCTTTAAATTTTTTTTCATTTTCTGCAGAAAGTTTATGATCTTTAATTTCTTTCTTATGATTGTCCGAAATTGGTTGCTCAGAATGCAAATACTTTTCCTTTAGTCCATTAAACTCAGTTTCAATGAGATTTTCAGGAAGTTCGAATTTATGAGTTTCTTGAAGTTTTTCAAATAGATTTTTCTTATCCAAGCTCCTAGAAAGATCGTCATATTCTTTTTGCATTTGACTCTCAACTTTAGATTTTAAATCTTTTAAGTCTGTTGCGCCTACTGATTTAGCAAATTCATCGTTAACTTTCGATTCTTGAGGGGTACTAACCTTTTTAATGTTGCATTCAAATACAGCATCTGCATTTTGCAAATCTTTTTGATTGTAATTTTCTGGAAATTTAACTTTGATTTTTTTATTATCACCCTTCTTTACTCCTACAAGACCATCTTCCAAATCTTTTAAATATTGGCCTGAGCCAATCACTATTGTTTGGTCTTCAGCTTTACCTCCATCAAAGTTCTTGCCATCAATTGTTCCTTCATAGTCAAGAAGAATTGAATCTTCATTTTTCGACCTATAATCATCTTTTTCTTCTTTATATGTTCTCTGGTTTTTAGCTATAAGATCTAGTCTTTTTTCAACTTCTTTCTTTTCTAACTTAACTTTTGACGATTCAATTTTTATTTTTGTAAAATCAACTAACTTAATTTCTGGAAATAGTTCAAATTCAACGTTAAATATTTGATTTTTATTTTTGTCTTTCTCTTTATCCTTGGATGAATCTTTTAAATCCACCTTTGGTTGAGATACTGGTCTATATTTCTTTTCCTGTATAATTTGACTAACATTATCATTAATCATTTTATTTAAAACTTCAGCATTAATGGCCTCACCATGTTTTTGCATGATTATATTGGTTGGAACTTTACCTGGTCGAAAGCCATCTATCTTTATTGTTTTTTTTACCTCTTCAACTTTAGCTTCAATATTTTTATTTAGATCTTCAGATGCGAGTGTAACCTCATAACCTCTTTTTAGACCTGAATTTAGCGTTTCTTTATAACTCATATAATCTTTCTGGTGCGGATAGAGGGACTCGAACCCCCATGAGTTGCCTCACTGGTACCTAAAACCAGCGTGTCTACCAATTCCACCATATCCGCGGTTAATAGAAAATGCAAAATAGACTATTTTTTAAGAGTTTACAGTAAAAATTTAATCTAGCTAAGGTTTTGGTTTAAGGGGTATTTTATGATGTAGTTTCCTAAAATTGTCCTCAGAACTAGCTTTCACACAGACCCTTAACAATATGTTTATTTTACTCGTCTAAATGAATAAACTGTAAAATATGAAAAAAATATTAATATTATTAAGTTCTATTTTTTTTCTTGTTAGTTGCAAAATAGATTTTGTTGGTGACCTATACACATCAGATCTAGTGGTTCTAGCAAATACAAACGAAAATAAAAGTTTTAATTTACCCATGCAAATTTCCTTCCAAGTTGCAGCATGTGAAGAACTTGATCAAGTAAATAGAATAATATCCACATATTTTATTCAATATAAAAATACTGGTTGCTCTATCGGAGATGATTTTATGAGTTATACAATTGCACAGGTATCAGTGCCAGTTGTTAACAGTTATGAAATGTTTAATAGTATGGATAGTAGTCTTATTGGCTTTGTTTCGTACTTATCTGATGATTCAAATGAAATATATATAGATGCCGTAATTAATTCTAATTCATATGAAAGTTTGAAGGATTATGTTTACAATGAATCATTCCAAGAAATGTCCCTAGGCGACAGTATTTTATCAGTAAGATTAAATAATGATTTAGATTCATCGATTGTTGAGATCCCACCAAGTTTTGTAGATAGCGTTCCAATAGTATTTCCAGAAACATACGAAATGGAACGTAGAGATTTAATAATTATTACAGTTTCAAATGTAAATTCTTTGTTTCTAGAGAATAACTTATGGACACCTTTATTTTCAATGAGTAATCAAAATTAAATCCTTAAATTATTAATAAAATATAAATGGAAGAAAAATTTAATTTTCAATTTTCATCAAAACCTCTGCCAATTGAAAATCTTCGAGATTTTACTAATATTCTTAGGCAAGATATAAAATTTAAATACCTACCTTTTAGAATTTATTATAAATATAGAGCTTACAAATATGCAAAAACTAGGAGTCCTGAACTTAATATTATTCATAAATTAGTTAAAAAAAATAAAGTAAGCTTAGATGTAGGTGCAAATTTAGGTCTATATACATTTTTTATGGCTAAATCATCAAAGAAAGTTTACGCATTTGAGCCTAACCCTTATCCATTAAGATATCTAAAAAATTTAGCTGATAAAAATGTTGAAATCATGCCAGTTGCTGTTGGCAATACAAATAAAAAAGTTCAGCTTAAGATACCTAAAAGAAAAAAAGGTTGGTCTTCAAATGGCGCCACATTAGGTGATATAGATTTAGTTAATGGAATAAATTACTTAGTTCAATGCTATAAAATAGACACCCTCAATATAAAAAATATTGGATTAATTAAGATTGATGTTGAGGGATTTGAAAATCAAGTAATTAAAGGGGCAATCAATACAATCAAAAATCAAAGACCAAATTTAATTATTGAAAATGAATGGGTAAATAATGAAAATCCTCAAGAATTATTCAAAATAATGACTGACTTGGATTATGAAGTATTTTATTGTGATAATAAAAATCAACTACAAAAAATTGGAAAATATTTTGACTTTAAAACTAAGCAAAGAAACCCTAAGAAAAAAGATAATAATTATGTGCAAAATTTCATATTTATTTACAAATACTAGTTACAATGGAAGCTCTAAAATATATTATACATAAATTAATAAATTTTTTTAAAATATTAATTATAAATTTTTTAATTCTTTACATACTCTTATTTATATTAGAAATCTTCTTTCAAATTAAAAATGGAAATTTTTTATCTGAAAGTAAATATTATTATAGGGAAAAACAATCAAACTCTGAAAATGAGATTCATCTTGCTTATATGCCCTATAAACTATTATCATCAAAAGAAAATATTATCCCAGTATCTGGAATTTCAAACGCACATACTATATTTTGTAGAGAAGAAAAAAACTCTGAGTTTCATCAATATATATCTGATGAATATGGCTTCAATAATCAAGATAATCAAAAAAACTTTGATGTACTTATGATTGGAGACTCATATGTTCATGGCTTATGCTTAAAAAATGAATTTGGCTTAGTTAGCAATGTCTCTAAATATAATCTTTCAGTTAAAAACCTTGGTATGTCAGCAAATGGACCTTTATTGGAATATGCGACTTTTAGAGAATACTTTAAAGCTTATGAGTTCGATCATTTAGTATGGATTTTTAACCCAGATAATGATTTTTATGATTTTTCAAATGAAATTAAAAATGAAATTCTAATTAAATATTTAGATGATCTAAATTATAGCCAGGAATTAAAATACAGAAATGATGAAAAAGATAAGGTAATTAAAGATTATCTTAATTATGAAGGAAGAAAAACTAAAGAATTCTTAAAACACTACCATCTAGATATTAAGTTCATTAGAAAAAACATCTCGAAACTTGCTGATAGTATCAAAACTAAATCAGAACATGATTTATCTCTCAATGATCAAACAGAAAAACAAGATGAATACAGAATAAAATTAATTGAAGAAATATTTCTTAATATGAAAACAAGTCTTGAAAAAAGAAATGTAAGTTTTCTAGTGGTTATTAATGCAATTGACCCATTCTATCGATTTGCTGATGTCAATCATCATCAAAAAGAATATCTAATTATACAAAAACAAACTGATAAAATAAAAGAATTTTTAAAAATAAATGATATCAACTATATTGATTTTGAAAAATTTGTAAGAACAAATTATTCGCATAAAAACATTGATAAAATTTTTAAGAGAGTTAATCATGAGCATCGAGAGTTTGATCATTACACAGCAAACGGAAATGAAATTTTAGCATCAATGATTGTAAATTTTATAAAGAACAATAACTAGAAAGCTTGAGTTATCTTAAAATAATAATTGGTTTCTTCTTTGTTTTGATAAGGAAGTTCCTGAAATTGAGCAAGTCCTGAGAATTTTAGATCTTTCTTAAGCATGTAATCAAACCCTAATGAAAGCACAGGACGTGTTTTGTTAAACTTGTCTGTTAAGCTAACATTTTCTAAACCTGACATTCCAGTTGGCTTTAATGTAGTTACTGAATGACTCAAGTCATGTTCCAAACCTATGCTGCCTTTGATTGAAAGATTTCTTGAAAAATCATTACTGAATAAAAAACTGTCTTTTGTATCAAATTTTAAACCGACTAAAACTGTAGTCATTTGATCTTTAATTTCATTATAAGTTATTGGAGTCGAAATTCCAGTTTCAGTATATGCATCTTGGGTGTTTTCAGATTTTCTAAAGGCGATATAGGGATGCATAATTGTGTAGAACGCTAAATGTGGATTAATAACGATATATTTATCATAAAGTGGATATCCGTACTGAAATTCAACAACTATACTTTTTGCTTCTGTTTGTGTTTTGCCTACACCTCTTTCTGAAGAGTCAACAATTTCTCTAGTAAGGGTTGCATTCTTTTGTTGAAATGCATTTGCAACTTTTACTTGCCATCCCATTTTATTTGCTTTCTGATTCCAGACCACTAATGCTCCAAGAAGAGGAGTTTTATCCGATAGTTTAAATCTTGCAGGTGTATCACTACTTAAATTGCTATGATAAAAAGCACCAAATCTTAAGTTGTCTGAGAACTGATATCCACCAACTATAACGCCACCATCAGTGGTTGTGTCTGGATTACTAACGTTGGTGCGTCTTGCTCCAATTGAAAGACAAATATTTTTTTCTCCAAAGAAATCACAATCGTAAGTATTCATATTAGCAAAATTAACTTCAATGACTGAATTCAAGTCATTAAAATTATCTGTGATATTAGGAACAACACTCTGTTCAATTGCGTCATTAGTCGGCGGGGATATATTTACAGGGTCATCATCAATTGACACGCTCCAGGTATTGCCGCTATTTGATAGCGTCCAATCTGTTCTTATATTATCAACAAGCAGATACCCTGTTGTAGCATTTAGATAACTACTATCTATTCCACTCATAATTGAACTATAAGTTGCTCCTTTAACAATAGTTGAATCCTCGTGAATGTTAAAATTTAAAGTGCCTGAAGAATCACTAAAAACTATTTTACCGTAGTCTGACCCACTATTAATCATTACGTTATAATTTGTAGGGAGTTTTCCTTCGAAAGTTAAAGCTGAACTAGATGCACCTTGTGAGTTATTTAATGTAGTTAAACTTGAATTTTCATTATTGTTGTAAATACTAATGTTATTCCCTGCAGAAATAGTCCCAGTATTGGTAATAGTCGATATTATTTTTTCATTACGAATTCCATAATTGCCAACGGCTGAAATAGTGCCTGAATTGGTTATTGTTCCAATTATTCCACCATTAAGAATACCTCTATCATCTGCAGCAGAAATAGTTCCAGAATTAACAATAGAGTCAATTTCTGGGTAATACCAAATACCACCATTTTTTCTTGCTCCATTCCAAATTGCTGAATTACCATGACTGTGAGTTGTAGAAATAGTACCAGTATTAACTATAGTACCTATTTTTGCGCCTTCATAGTTTCTTATTGTTTTTCCATCATCTCCAGTTGAAGTAATAGTTCCAGCGTTTGTAATTGTTGTAATTTCTGCGCCATCAATTTCGTTTTGAATAGTGTTGTAAGGCGCAGATATTGTACCGCCTGATTCATTTTCTATTAAAGTAATTGTTGAACCGCTACCATAGTTTCTAATTGCCACTTCAGTATCAGATTTAATGGTTCCCGAATTTTCTATTTCTCCAATCTGACCTGTAATATTTTTGAGAGCCCATTTTTGAACAGACCATATAGTACCGGTATTATCAATTTTAGTTATTACTCCACCTGCACCTTGTGATATAGCATTTCTTCCTCTTGATTTGATTGTTCCTGCATTGTTTATATTTCCAATTGTGGATTTATTGAATATTGCAGTACCAAGGCTTCCACTACCAGTCTCATAAGTCTCTATCGTTCCATTATTATTAATTGCTGTAATACTACCTGAACCAGTATTGTGAAAAATTCCATGTCTCTCAAGATCAGTAGGGCCTATATTTCCATTGTTTGTAATAGTGGTATTGGTGCCATCAGTAGTCTCAATTCCATATCTATCTATCCCTGAACTATATGTTGGTTCCTGTTGCCCTGAAACATTAACTCCAGAATCAATGGTTATGTTAGAACCATCACCAGTTACTTCTAATCGTCCTGAACAATCTGTAGAAATAGTTACAGTGGCACCATCAACATCGGCACAATCAGCGGCTATTGAATTGACTGTTCCTGCCAGGAGAAAAATTACTAAGGTGATGAGGAATCGCATTAACGCGAAATATTATTAAAAATTAATTATTTTTTAAGTATAAAATTTATAAATATCTCGTTTTGGGGAAATTAAATTTCCTATCTCTTAAGACTGTACTTCCCAGGACTGCTTCCCGATAAGATTAGTAACCCTGCCATGATGCCCATGTTTTTTACAAAATTTTGCAATTCGTGTTCTTGTTTTATTCCAGATGCCATATCCCAAAAATCATGCATGTAATAACTTATGATGATAGTTAATAAAGCCAATATGAAAGCTGATATCTTTGAATTCCATCCAATAATAATACCGATTGAACAAAAGAACTGAATAATAATTGTTAATACTAATGCAATATGGGTGAATGGTACTTCGTGATCAACCATGTAATTATACATAAATTCATAATTAAATATTTTCGCTATCGCTCCTGGCAATAGAAAGTAAGAACCAACAATAATCCTTCCAATTAATAAAACTACGTCACTACTTTTGTTCAAACGAAATATATCTCCTAAGCGATAATTATTTATGAATATTAAGTCATATAGTAGTCAAAAAATTATAAATGATATATAAAATTGATAATGAAAAAAAATGTTGTTTTCTTAGACAGAGACACCTTCCCTGAAGGGTTTAAAATTCCACCTCTAAAACTAAAAGCCAAATGGAAATATTATGGATTTACAACTGATAAACAAGTTCCTGCTAGAATTAAAGATGCCCATATTATCGTTAATAACAAAGTAAATCTAACATCAAATAATTTGAAAAATGCAAATAATTTAGAGTTGATTGCAATTAGCGCAACTGGAACAAATATTATTGATTTAGACTATTGCAGATCTAAAGGAATTGCTGTCACAAATTTAAGAGACTATGCGTCAGACTCTGTTGCTGAGCATGTCCTTGCAATGATTTTAACTCTATTAAAGCAATTAAAAGGACTTGAAAAAGATATCAAAAAAAATATTTGGCAAACAAGAAAAGTATTCGCTCTACTAAGTAAGAAAATTCAAAATCTTAATGGAAAAACAATTGGTATAATTGGAAAAGGATCAATAGGTCTTAAAGTTGCAAAATTATCTAAAGCTTTTGGAATGAAAGTTAGATTTTTGTCAGCAAGAAATTTAAAAAAGAGCGATTTAAATAAATTCATAAAAAACATTGATATCTTATCAATACACTGCCCTCTTAATAAAAATACTGAAAACTTAATCTCTATAAAAGAATTAAGATTAATGAAAAAAGATTCAATAATAATTAATACTGCACGAGGCGGCATCGTTAATGAAAAAGATCTTGTCTATGCTATAAATAAGAGAATTATAAGTGCTGCCGGCATTGATGTTACTACCTTGGAACCGCCAAAGAAAACTCATCCTTATTATAAGATCATTAATTCACCAAATTTTATTTGGACACCGCATACTGCTTGGGCATCAGATGAAACCTTAAAAAATGCCTTAGATCAGTTAATCAAAAATATTAATTCATTCTATTCAGGTAAACCTAAAAATTTAGTTTAATTTAATTCTTTCTTATTTTCTGAGTGTATTAAATAGGCGGATCCTATTACTAATATCCCTCCTACTATCTCATAAATGCTCAAAGTTTCATTGAAAATCAAATAAGTTAATGCGATTCCAAAAATAGGAAATAATGAATAAAAAGGTAAGACATTTGTGACTGGGTAAAATTTATATAAATAGAACATCCCTGCATGACCAATGACTGAAACAATTAAAGCTGTATGCAGTACAGCGAATAGAGTGACTCCATCTATTGGATATAAATAATTTAACGGATTACCTTCAAAGTAAAGTGACAATAGAATAACTGGGATAAAACTTATTAATCCATGCCATCCATTTAAAACTGCCGTATCAACATTTTTTAATACTCTGGCCATCATGTTCGCTAATGCAAAGAAGAATGAAGTTCCTAAAATAAGTAATAATGCAAATTTATCATCTACAATTCTTGGGTCGTATGCAATTATTATAATCCCTATAAATGAGATAATTATCATTATCCATTTTTTAAAAGAAACACTCTCTTTTAGAATAAAAAGACTCAATAGAAGGCCAATTGGTATTGCTGTTTGAGATCCAATTATGATCGGAGCAACAATAGTTAGTCTTTCTAAGGCAAAGTATAAAATGGCATAGGTTCCAATTCCCATGATAAGAGAAAATGCAATTAATGGCATGATCAGTTTTTTTTCAGGTAATCGAAATTTAAAAAAAGGTAAAAATGCAAGAAAGATGAGTCCTACTCTTAATGCGGTAAACAGTAGTGGTGGAATAGTATTGATGCCTAATTTCCCAACAGGATAAGAACTCCCATATAAAATCATTATCAACAAAACAAGCATTAAATGTTTGGGCTGCATGGAAGTAAATTATCTGCAAATATTAGATTTACAATATAATTAATGTTTATATTATTGCTTCAATGAAATTATATCAAATTCATACAGGCTACTACGATCCTAAAGATGTATCTAAAGGATTCTATGAGGGACACACTAATTTATTTGTTTGTGCTAAAGATGAATCAGATGCTAGAAAAAGAGTAAAGGCAAAAAAAGAATTTAAAAAATTCAAAATGCACATAGACGGCATCCAAGAAATTACACTAGTTGATAATTACGAAGTAAAGTTAAAAAAAGTCTAGTTTAAGCACTTTCCATTTAGAAAAGTTAAATAAATGTCGTCAACTTCTTCTTTAGTAAGCGTTGTTCTATTAAACATACTCCCTATTGTTGCACACTTTTGATCGACAGTTAAATCTTCACTAGCTAGGCCCTGAAGAATTGAATCCGCTGAAAGTGTTGCATTAAACATGGCTATGCCTTTATCGTTTACAGTATCAAGCACTATGAATCTTTCCTTATCATTTTTTGCGTCCCAGTTTGACCATTCAACATCTTTTGAATATGGATTAGCACTTGGATTGCCATCATATGCAAAATTGACCCAATACTCTCCTATTTCATCAGCAAGTTTTATATCTGTATCTCTGTTCTCGGGATCATAAATGGCTGTAGTAATGTAATTATCGCTTTCACCCGTAAGTCCAGCAGTTTTAAATATGAATCCAATTTCCATAGCATGCGCTGCTCCCATCAACTTGGATAAGGGAACTCCAAATTCAGTAGGTTGTTCATCCCAATCAAATCTATAGGCGTAAATATTAGATTCTTTAGTTGAAGACATAAATCTTGATGGCAGATCTACCGCTCCATATTTCCATGACTCTGCCATATACTTAGCATAAAGATCATAAAACTTTGGATCCTTTGGCTGCACATACATGTCAAATCCAGGCCATAGCCACGATAAAAAACTTAATGGTTTATTAACAAAGTAATCATTCATGAACATAAATAACTTATCTTCATCTCTGGTAGAGCCAAATATCATTTCTTTGTCATGAACATCTCCATCACGAAAAGCTCCATAGATACCTTTCTCAGGAATAACTACTCCATCAGGAATTACATTCGGAACATCAATTAATTCTGATGCATCATTTCTCATTCTGTAATAGCTAATAATATCCTCTGAATTCAAACTTCTTATGAAATTAATTGTTTTATTCTTATCCTGCATGAATTGTTTTATTTCATTTTCTGCAAGATCAGGATATTTAAGTGCAATTCTATTTTTTATAAATCCATCAGAACCAGATCTAGGATCATTTTTTGCAAAATCTAATGAATCTGATCCAAGGTAACCACTTTGAGCTATTCCTCTTTGAAATAAGTCTTTGCTTTGAGAAGTTGTCATTAAAGTCATAACATTTCTTCCACCTGCAGACTCTCCAAAGATTGTTATATTTTCAGGATCTCCATTAAAGGATTCAATATGTTTATTCACCCATTCTAAAGATTTAATTGTATCAAGGGTTCCAAAATTAACTGTTTGATCTAATGGTTCTGAACTGCCTTCATTAAGACCTTCGTAATGAAACCATCCAAAAGGACCTAATCGGTAATTGGTGGTAACCAAAACAATGTCATGTTCGAATACAAAGTTACCGTCGGTGAAAAGTTTTGAAGCTGAATATCCCCAAGTATTTCCACCTCCATGAATCCAAAACAGTACCGGAAGCTTCTTATTTAGATTCATTGCTTTCTCTGAAATAAAAATATTTAGATATAGGCAATCTTCAGAGCCAATAATGGAGTTAGCCTCTATTCCATCAATTTCATCATAAAAATTTGATACTTGAACACAATGATTAGGTAATGTTGATGCATCTAATTCATTTCCTATAATTTCTATATTTCTTGGAGCCTTCCATCTTAATTCGTCAACTGGAGGTTTGGCAAAAGGTATTCCGAACCATGCTAGTACATTTTCTCCATCACTATTCTGAATTACTGTTCCCGTTATTTTTGTCTCACCTAACATTGCAGATGCATTTTCATTCTTCTCATAAGCCATCAAATAGGTTGAGCTGGATAAAATTAATATGGATAGAATTTTTAATACTTTAATAATCATGATTATGAAGTTTCTTAATAATTAATGGGATATTGTCAATTAAATCTTCTGCAATTAACCCTGGTCCGATTAATTCTCCTAACTTTGAGTGTATCCATGTTCCTGCACAAGCTGCATTAAAGGCGTTCATCTTATTTTCTCCAACTAGTGAGGCTATAATGCCAGCTAAAACATCGCCTGAACCTGCCGTGGCTAAATATGGTGCTTCACTTGAATTTATAACAGCATTGCCATCAGGATCAGCAATGATTGTATCGGAGCCTTTCAAGACAATTATACTTCCAGATAATTTTGATGCCTCTACAGTTCTTACAACTTTATCATCAATAGATGCTATTTCTTCTCCAAACAATCGACGAAACTCACCTTCGTGTGGGGTTAAAATAGTGTGCGGATATGTGTCAATAAACAACTCTTTAGGATTTTTTTCAAAGCATGTAATGGCATCAGCATCTATTACGACATGCTTTACAAACGCCAATGCCAATAAAGTTCTTGATTTGGTTTCATCATTAATTCCATTTCCTGGCCCAACTAAAATACTAGATACTTTTTTATCTTTAAATATTTGCTGAATTTCATTTTTTTCTTTGACAACTGAAATGAGCTCTACAGAAATTTGAGGCTCTAAAACTTTTGCGGCATCTTCATCGCAAATTAATTTTACAGCACCGGCACCTACTCTCATAGCTGATCTGCCTGCTAATCTTGCAGCTCCAGTTTTGTATAGAGGACCAGAATTAATTACTAATAAACCACGTGAATATTTATGATCTGTAGATCCTGGAAAAGGAAAATCCTTAATCCATAATTCAGGGTTATTATTCTTAATTTTTGGCTTCATTATTTTAAATACATCTTTCTTAATTCCAATATCCTCAACTATTACTTCACCACAAAACTCCTTACCTGGATATAAATAATGACATTTTTTTTTATTAAAAAATGTTATTGTTTTAACGCATTGTAAGCAATCCCCGTCGATCATAGAGGAATTACCATTTATTCCTGAAGGTATATCTATTGAGTAAACAGGGATTTTATTCTTTTTTATTTTAGAAAATACTATTTCCAAGATGTCTGGGGTCTGTCTTGTGAAACCTGTTCCAAACAATGCATCTATTACATATGAGTATTTAGAAAAATCATTAATTTCGTTAACTATAAGTTTAGTATCAATTTTATCTTTGTTGGTTTGGCAATCCTTAGATATTTTTCCCTCATTATAAAAATATATATCTAGAGAGATCCCTATCTCATTAAGTAATCTAGCTACAACAAACCCATCCCCTCCGTTATTTCCAGGTCCAGCCAAAACTAATACTCTGTTGATATTTTTTGTCGGAAGATTCTTAAATACCGCTTTACCAGCATTTTCCATCAATTGAATACTAGTTATTCCGGAGTCAATGGTCATCTGATCTGCTAGGGTCATTTCTTCATTTGATAGTATGTATTCAGTCATGCCTTTAGATATTGTTATTAACTTATTGATATATAAAGTTAATAAATTTGAATTCTCTAATTAAAATCTCCATTCTTCCTTGTCATATTGGCAAATGTTCTTAATGGTGGCAACATCCTAATGATTTTATTTTCTATTTGAGATTGCCTCAATTGGATTTAAATTAGAAAGGTAGATTTCTATGAAAAAAATTGAGGCGGTTATTAAGCCTTTTAAAATTGATGAAGTTAAAGAGGCTCTTGAAAAGGTTGGAGTAAGGGGCATTACAATTTCTGAGGCTAAAGGGCTTGGTAGACAAAGAGGCTTTACTGAAGTAAACACTGGTGTTGAGTATGGTGATTTCTTACCAAAAATTAAAATTGAAATCATACTGCAAGACGAGTTAGTAGATAAAGCTGCAGAGGCCATAAGATCCGCAGCCAATACTAATAGAATTGGCGATGGAAAAATATTTGTCTCAGATATTGAGACAGTAATAAGAATTCGAACAGGTGAAACTGGTTCGGACGCACTATAGAGAAAGGTTAAAAATGAGTAACTCAAATAATGTATTAAAATCCATAAAAGATGGAGGTGTAAAATATCTTGATCTTCGCTTCACTGACCCAAAGGGAAAGTGGCAACATCTAACTATGGATGGAACAGCAGTAGATGAAGATCTCTTAAATAATGGAGTCTATTTTGATGGTTCATCAATTGCTGGTTGGAAAGCTATTAATGAGTCCGATATGATTTTAAAGCCTGACCTTTCTACAACTGTTATGGACCCATTTACAGCTCAACCAACTATGATAGTTTTTTGTGACATTCTTGATGCTGTAACCAAAGATCCATACGGAAGAGATCCAAGAGGAACTGCAAAAAAAGCTGAGGCATTTGTTAAAACAAGTGGCGCTGGTGACACAATATATATGGGACCTGAAGCGGAGTTTTTTGTTTTTGACGATGTTAAATATTCAGTTGAAATGAATAAATCTATGTTTTCAATTGATAGTGTTGAAGGACCTTATAACACTGATAGAAATTATGAAAGTGGCAACCTTGGACATCGACCAGGAATAAAAGGTGGTTACTTCCCTGTTCCTCCAGTCGATAGTGCTCAAGATATTCGTACAGAATTTTTAGAAGAATTAAAAAATCTTGGATTAAAAATGGAAAAACACCACCATGAAGTTGCTCCGAGCCAACATGAGTTGGGATTAGTCTTTGATACGCTTTTAAAACAAGGTGATAACATGCAGCTCTATAAATATGGAGTTCACATGGTTGCAAATTCTTTTGGGAAAACAGCAACATTTATGCCAAAGCCAGTTAAAGGTGATAATGGAACCGGGATGCATACTCACCAATCAATCTGGAAAGATGGGAAACCTTTGTTTGCTGGTGACAAGTATGCTGGATTATCTGATATGGCGCTACACTATATTGGAGGAATTATTAAACACGGGAAAGCTCTTAATGCATTTACAAATGCAAGTACTAACAGTTACAAAAGACTTATACCTGGATTCGAAGCGCCAGTGATACTTGTTTACTCTGCAAGAAATAGATCTGCTTCATGTAGGATACCTATTTCTGACGGTCCAAAAGGAAAAAGAGTTGAAGTTCGTTTTCCTGATCCAAGTGCTAACCCTTACTTAGCTTTCTCAGCAATGTTAATGGCAGGACTAGATGGAATTAAAAATAAAATTGATCCAGGCGATGCTGCTGATGAAGATCTTTATGAATTACCTGAGGAGGAAGTAAGGCAACTTCCAACAGTGTGCGGTTCATTAAGAGAGGCATTGCAATCTGTTGATGCTGACCGTTCTTTTTTAACTGAGGGTGGAGTATTCACTGATGATCAAATTGATGCTTACATTGATTTAAAGATGGAAGATGTTTACGACTTAGAACATTCACCTCATCCAATTGAATTCAAAAACTACTATAGCGTTTAATTAGATCATTATAGTCTTTATGGAGTTAACCTCAGAACACGAAGAACTTCGAAGATCGGCATTAAAATTTGTCGAAACTGAAATAAATCCTTATGTGGATGAATGGGAAGAAAATGAAATCTTCCCAGCAGGTGAATTATTTAAAAAACTTGGTGATCAAGGTTTTCTAGGGATAACAAAACCTGAAAAATACGGTGGATCTGAGTTGGATTATACATATGGTGCCGTATTAAATGAAGCAATAGCACATAGCTCATGCGGAGGAGTGCCAATGGCAATTGGTGTTCAAACAGACATGGCTACTCCAGCATTAGCGAGGTTTGGCTCTGAAAAAGTTTGCAGTGAATTTCTTAAACCGTCTATCACAGGCGATTTTGTAGCATGCTTGGGTGTTTCAGAACCAAGTGCTGGCTCAGATGTTTCTGCTATTAAGACCAATGCTGTTAAAGACGGAGATGACTATGTCATTAATGGTTCTAAAATGTGGATTACAAATGGTACGCAGGCTGATTGGATGTGCATGCTAGCCAATACAGATCCTGATGCCAAAAATAAACATTTTAACAAATCACTTATTTGCGTTCCTCTTAAAGAAAATGGGAAAAGAGCTAAAGGTGTTACAATTAATAGAAAATTAAAAAAAATGGGGATGAACTCCTCTGATACAGCAGAAATATTTTTTGATGATGTAAGAATTCCTCAACAAAACTTGATTGGTGAAGAAGGACAAGGATTTGTTTATCAAATGTTACAATTTCAAGAAGAACGCCTTTTTGCTGCTCTAGGTGGTTACACTGGATGTGAACTAGCCATACAAGAAACTATTGAATATACCAGACAAAGAAAGACATTTGGAAAACCAATCCTGGATAATCAAATTGTTCATTATAAATTATCTGAACTGATGACTGAAGTTGAAGCTTTAAGATCATTAACATGGAAAGCAATTGAAATTCATGTCAATGGTGGCGACTGTACAAAATTAGCTTCGATGTCAAAGTTAAAAGCAACAAGATTATCTAGAGAAGTAAATGATGCTTGTTTACAATATTGGGGTGGCATGGGTTATATGGATGAGTCTCCTATTTCAAGAAGATTTAGAGATGGTCGCTTAGGATCAATTGGCGGAGGTTCAGATGAAGTAATGCTTGGTATTATTTCTAAATATTTAGATATTCTTCCAGGAAAAAATTAATTACATTCGCGCTACGCCAAAAGTATTTGGTTTTAATTCTCTTTTATCTCCATCTGATATAATATTTAAGCATTCACCTAATATCTTACGAGTATCACGAGGATCAATTATTCCATCGTCCCAAAGTCTCGCTGAGCAAAATATTGCTTCTCCTTCTTCATTATACTGATCTATTAATTTCTTCTTCATTCCCTCTAGCATTTCTAGATTTTCTCCAAATATTTTTTTTGGGTCTTGACCTTTACGTTCAGCGCCCTCAAGAGCAACTTGAGCCATTGTTCTAGCTGCTTGCTCACCTCCCATAACGCTCATCTTGGCATTTGGCCAAGCAAACAAAAACCTTGGATCATAGGATCTTCCTGCCATTCCATATTCTCCAGCTCCAAAAGCAGCTCCTATTCTAAGTGTTATCTTTGGAACAGTGCAATTTGTAACAGCTTGAATCATTTTAGATCCGTGTCTAATCATGCCCTTTGCTTCTTCTTTGGTTCCAACCATAAACCCAGTAATATTTTGCAAAAAGACTAATGGTGTATTTGATTGAGTACAAACTTGAATGAATTGAGTAGCCTTATTTGCACTCTCAGAAAATATTGGACCATTGTTTCCTAGTATGCCGACTTTGTAACCATTAATGGTTGCATGCCCAGTTATTAGTGTCTTCCCCCAACCTTCTTTAAATTCTAAAAATTCTGAACCATCTACTATTCTTGCAATCACTTCTCTACAATCGTATGGAACCTTATAATCAACAGGAACTACTCCAGTTAGTTCTTCGGGTGAATAAACTGGTTCATTGTAATCTTTTTTTTGAGTTGAAATAAAATCATTATTCCATCCAATACTCTTCATAACATCACGAGCTATCTCTATGGCATGAGCGTCGTCTTTTGCCATATACTCAGCAAGCCCTGAAACAGCATAGTGCAGATCAGCTCCTCCAATTTCTTCATCTGTAGCAATTTCACCTAATGAAGCTCTTAAAAGTGGCGGTCCAGCAAGAAAAATTTTAGATCTTTCTTTTACAACAATAATATAGTCCGACAAGCCAGTTTGATATGCGCCTCCGGCAGTTGAAGATCCATGAACAACTCCAATTGTAGGTAGTCCCTTTGCTGACATCTTAGCTAAATTAGCAAAGCTTCTTCCTCCTTTAACAAACATATCTGTTTGACGAAGTAAATTTGCACCAGCACTTTCAATTAATTGGATTAATGGCAGTTTATTTTCAAAAATAATCTGTGCATTTCTTAGACCTTTTTCCATGCCCATTGCTGAAGCGCTCCCACCTTTTATACCGGCATCTGAAACCCCTATCATGCATCTAACGCCTGACACATAACCAATCCCAGCTATTCCGTTACCCCAGCCAATATTTTTATCACCATCATCATCGCCCATTTTATACCCAGCCAGAGATGAAAGAGGTAACCAAAAACTACCTGGGTCTAATAATCTTTTTAGTCTTTCTCGAGGAAGCAATTGGTTCCTTTTATCAAATTTTTCTTTAGATCGAGCTGAATTATCGGCTATTTTCTTTTCTAAACCTTTAACTTCATCTATTAGTTTCAGATGATCTTCTTGATTCTTCTTAAAAGACTCTGAGTTAATCATAATTTTTGATTCAATAGCTGGCATGTTAAAATCTCAATAAATTCATGTTGTTAGACTAATAAAATATTACACAAAGTAAAGAATCTATTATTAGTGGTATATAGTAATCATGGTAAAAAAAGCTAAGAAAAAAAAGACTTCAAAAAAGAAAAGTCCTAAAGCTAAGGTCGTAAAGAAATCAAGCTCTAGTTATACAGCTAAAGATATTGAAGTATTAGAGGGTTTAGAGCCGGTTCGAAAAAGACCAGGAATGTACATAGGTGGTACCGACCTAATAGCAATGCATCATTTAGTTAGCGAAGTTCTTGATAACGCGATGGATGAAGTTGTTGCAGGGCATGCAGACAAAGTTGATATAAAACTTATTGATAATGCAACAATAGAAATTTCTGATAATGGAAGAGGAATACCCGTAGATAAACATCCTAAATTCAAACTACCGGCAGCTGAAGTAATAATGACAACCCTTCACTCTGGAGGTAAGTTCTCAAATAACAATTATAAAACATCTGGTGGTCTTCATGGTGTTGGCGTGTCAGTGGTAAATGCACTTTCAAAAAAACTTTCCTTAGAAATAGCAAGAGATAAAAAAGTTTATACTCAAAATTATTCTCAAGGTTTCTCAAAGAATAGTCTTAAAAAAATCAAAAAAGGGTCTATTAAGAAGGGTACTAAAATAATTTTCTCGCCAGACCCAGAAATATTTGGAGATGAAATTAATTTTGACTCTTCAATAATTTACAACATGGCTAAAGCAAAAGCTTACTTAATTCCAAATGTTGAAATCAATTGGACTTGCCCTAAATCATTAGCAAAAAAAAATATACCTACTTCGGATAAACTTCACTACTCAGATGGCATTAAGGACTACCTTGAATCACTGACTCAACCACACGATCCAATATTCGATGAAGCATTTTATTTCAAGTCTGATCTTGGTGATGGAGGTTCTATAGAAGGAATAATAAATTGGTTTGATGCCCTTGAGCCAATTGCAGAATCTTATTGTAATACTATTAAAACACCTCAAGGCGGAACTCATGAAAATGGATTTAAATCAGCTGTGTTTAAAGCTTTTAAAGATTTTTCAAAATTAAAATATGAAAGAAAATCATCTCAAATAAACCAAGATGATTTATTTGGATCATCTGGCTCAATTCTTTCTATCTTTATTGAAAATCCAGAATTTCAAGGACAGACAAAAGAAAAACTCTCTAGTGTAGAAGCTGGTAGAAAAATTGAAAACAAAGTTAAACAGCTTTTTGAGCAGTGGTTAACTACAAAAACTAAGTCTGCTGAAAACTTATTTTTATATGCATTTAATAGATCTCAAATAAGACTACAAAATAAATCTGATCAGATAATCGATCGAAATATTAAGAGAAAAAAAATAACCCTTCCTGGAAAACTTGCTGACTGCACAATCGATGGAAACAAAGGAACAGAAATATTCTTAGTTGAAGGAGATTCAGCCGGAGGTTCAGCAAAACAAGCTAGGGACAGACAAAGCCAGGCTATTCTTCCTCTTAGAGGAAAGATATTAAATGTTATAAGTGCTGCTCGTGATAAAGTTAATGCAAATCAAGAAATTATTGATCTGGTTCAAGCGTTAGGGTGTAAAAGAGGAGAGAAATATTCATCAAAAGATATCCGTTATGAAAGAGTTATTATTATGACTGATGCTGATGTTGACGGAGCCCACATAGCCACATTGCTAATGGCTTTTTTCTATAGCGAATTTCCAAAGTTAATAACTGATGGACACTTATACTTATCAGTCCCACCTTTGTTTAAAATCTCAAAAGGCTCGAGAATATTCTATGCAGTAAATGAAAAACATCGCGATCAAATAATAAAAAAAGAATTTAAGGGGGCTGATGTTGATGTTAATAGATTTAAAGGACTTGGAGAGATGATGCCTGCTCAACTCAAAGAAACAACGATGTCACCTGAAAATAGAATGCTTTTAAAAATTCAGATAGCTAATAAAGATAAAAAGAAAACTCAAAAATCAGTTAAAGCATTAATGGGTAAAAATCCTGAGTTAAGATTTAAATTTATAACAGATAATTCTAATAAAGTTGTTGCTGAAAATATTCTTTAGGTCATTCGCCTAATATTTTTTTCTGTAGCCTCAGTGTATGGAGCAGATACCATTTCACCGGCATTTAGAATATTTTGACCCTTTAAGATTGATCTCTTATGGCTAAAGTTTTTAAATCCGTCATAGCCATGATAAGCGCCCATTCCACTTGGTCCAACACCTCCAAAAGGAAGGTCATGCATTGAAAACTGGAATAAAACTTCATTAATAACTGCTTGGCCTGAAGTAGTATTATCAAGAATATTATCTATTTCTTTTTTATCATCTCCAAAATAATACAAAGCTAAGGCCTTCGGATTACTGTTAATATATTTA
>CABWZX010000010.1 GCA_902510025.1 uncultured Pelagibacteraceae bacterium
CAAACATGTATGAAGCTGTGGCAGCTGGAAAAGATGTTAAAAAACTTCCTTTGAGTTTAGGAGAAGCCTTAGATCGACTTGATGAAGATGAAATTATTAAATCTGCAATGCCGGATGAGATGTATAGAGTATTTAAACACTATAAAAGAGACGAATGGGAAAAATTCTTAGGTGCAACGACTCAATGGGATCTTGACACTTACCTGGATTGTTTGCCATAATTTAAGAAGGATACTAATTATGTGTGGAATAGCTGGCCTTATTCATAAAGGCAAAACCGTAAAAATAGGTACTGAACTGCAAAATATGTTGCAGGCTCTTAAACATAGAGGACCAGACTCAACTGGCTTTGCTTTGTATGGTGAAGGTCATGACAATGACTACATTATGCGCTTTAAGGTTGGTGAGAATGTTAAAGAGGGAAGTTCAGCCGTAAATGAAGATAAGTCTGTTTATGACGCAAGAAAAAAACAAGTTGATGCTCGTTTAAAAGAACTTGGAGCAGAGGTTGTTAAAGAAGAGCAAATCACACCTTACTCATTTAAATACATCATGAAATACGATGATGACTTGATGGAATTTTCAAAAACTGTTGAGAGCGTTGAGATGGCAGAAATACTTTCAATCGGTAAGCATCTAGAATTAGTTAAAGATATAGGAGACGCTGGAGTTGTTTCTAAACAATATAGTCTAGATAAGATTAATGGCACGCATGCAATAGGGCATACAAGAATGGCAACAGAGTCTGGAGTTGATATTCGTTCAGCTCACCCTTTCTGGGGCTATCCTTTCAGTGATGTTTCTGTGGTTCACAATGGTCAATTAACCAACTACTGGAATAGTAGAAGGAGATTAGAAAATAAAGGCATGAGATTTATGTCTCAGTGTGATTCAGAATTAATTGCAGTATATCTAGCTCAAAAAATGAGATCAGGCGCAACATTAGAAGAAGGTATGAGAGATTCATTAACAGAACTTGATGGAGTGTTTACGTATTTAGTTGCAACACAAGATTCTCTTGGCATGGCTAAAGATACAATGGCGGCAAAGCCTATGGTTCTCTATGAATCAGATGATCTTGTAGCATTGGGTTCAGAAGAAATTGCAATTAGAACTTTGCTTCCACAAGAAATTGATACTTACGATCCTTATGATGGGGAGGTAAAAGTATGGCAAATATAAAAGATTCTAAAGCAACATCAATGGGGCTTCACCAAGAGGCCTTAAAAGGAAGAACTCAACAAGTTTTCTTTAATCCAGAAGAAGCTGAAAATTTTTATTACTACGGTGCTTATGATGTGGACTTCAACCAAAGAACTGAAATTGATGCTATGGATCTTTCTTGCAGAGAGCTGAATGAAAAAATGCACGGTTTAATGAAAGAAGGATACGGAACAATCGTTGTAAAGAATCCTCAAGGTAAACATAGTTTAGGTGTTGGAATATTAAATAAACTAAATCTAATTTTTGAAGGATCACTAGGATATTTTGGTGTTGGTTCAATTGATGGACCAGTTGTTCGTATTACAGGTCGTGTTGGTTGGTCATGCGCAGAGAACATGATGGCAGGAAAAGTTGTTATTGAAAAAAATGCTGGTTCTTGTTTTGGCGCTGCAATTCGTGGCGGTGACTTAATTTGCAAAGGAAGTGTAGGCGCACGAACAGGAATTGATATGAAAGGTGGAACAATCGTTATTGGTGGAGATGCTGGTGCATTTACTGGCTTTATGATGCAAAGAGGAAGAATTGTAATTTTAGGAGATGTTGGAGAGAACTTAGGTGACTCTATGTATGACGGTACAATTTTTGTTCTTGGTAGTATTAAATCTCTTGGAAGTGATGCGGTTGAGGCAGAATTAACTGATCTTGATAAGAAATGGTTAAAGAGAAAATTAGAAGTTGCTGAAATAGGTTCCGACGTTGATCTATCTAAGATTACTAAGGTCGTTGCTGGTAAAAAATTGTGGAACTATGACGCATTAGAACCAACTGAAAGAAAGGGAGCAATATAATATGGCTAAGAAAAACAAAAAAGCCAATGGCTCAGTTCCTGAAAGAAACAAAAGTCTTTTAGGTCAAAATGCTATTTTTACTCCTGAGATAATTGACGATATTCATATAAAGTCTGAGCTTGGCCGTTATCGTATGCGTGGTATGGCGCTTATGAAGAAAATACCAACGTTTGACGATCTGGTATTTTTGCCTGGAACACTTACACGTTTCGTTATTGAAGGCTACAGAGAGAAATGTCTAACTGACACGGTCATTGGACCAAATTGTAAAAACCCGATTAAATTGGATATCCCTGTATATATCACTGGAATGAGTTTTGGTGCCTTGTCGTATGAAGCAAAAACTGCTTTAGCAAGAGGTGCTACAATGGCTGGAAGTGCAACGTGTTCAGGTGAAGGCGGAATGATTCCTGATGAAAGACGTTATTCAGAAAAATGGTTCTACCAATGTATTCAGTCACGTTACGGGTTCAACCCACATCATGCTCAACTTGCTGATGGCATCGAAGTCTTTATTGGGCAAGGGCAAAAAGTTGGAATGGGTGGACACTTAATGGGACAAAAAGTGACAGATCAAGTTGCTGAAATGAGATCGCTACCTTCAGGTATTGACCAAAGATCTCCAGCAAGACATCCTGACTGGTTAGGGCCAGATGATCTAGCGTTAAAAGTTGAAGAGCTTCGAGAGCTTACTGATAACCAAGTACCTATTCAATTAAAGTTAGGGGCTGCAAAAGTTTATGACGATGTCAGAATGGCTGCTAAATGTAACCCAGATTCAATTTATCTTGATGGAATGGAAGGTTCAACAGGAGCAGGGCCACACATTGCAGCTGCAAACACTGGTATACCAGGGATTGCGGCAATTCGTGAAGCAAGACGAGCTTTAGATGATGTTGGCAAGTCTGGTGATGTGACATTAATTTATGCAGGTGGTGTAAGAGATGGTGCTGATATGGCGAAAGCATTAGCTTTAGGTGCCGATGCAATTGCTATTGGAACTGGATCAATGATTGCACTTAATTGTAACAAAGAAATTCCAGAATCTGATTTTGAAAAAGAAATGGGTGTGCCAGCAGGATATTGTTACCACTGTCATACAGGTCGTTGTCCAGTTGGTGTTGCAACACAAGACCCTAAACTAAGAAAACGATTAAACCCAGATGATGCTGCTATAAGGGTTTATAATTATCTTCATACCATGGCTTTAGAGTGTCAGTTATTAGCTCGTGCTTGTGGTAAAACAAATGTTCACTCACTTGAACCAGAAGATATGGCAGCTTTAACAATGGAGGCATCTGCTCTTGCGAAAGTTCCATTAAGTGGAACCAATCACACAGTTGGTGTTGACGATTTTCATAAGATATAACAACTATGGTAAAGAAAGCTAAAAAAACAAAAAAAACCAAAAAGACAAGTAAGGTCACTAAGAAGGTTGGTAAACAAAAAGAAACTGCTCGAGAAAAAATGATCGGGCAACATATTGGTTACCGATATGATGTGAACTTAGTGCCTGACTATAAGAAAATTACACCGTTCCTAAAGAAATATGTCGAGCACATGGGTTGGGATGATCTTAACTGGCTTGAAGATGTTCATATGGGATACGAAGAAGGAAGACCAGCAGTATTTGATAGAAATGCAAATGGATGGGTTACTATTCCAAAAAAAATCAAACTTCCAAATAATCAACAAGATCGAGATATGATTGCTAGAGAGTTGTTAGTAAAATTTCAAATGTCTCCAAATCACCCACTTGTTGATCTAAAGAAAGCTTACAAAAAATTCTAAAAAAATTTAATTGTTTAAAGCTCACACATCAGAATTACTTCTTCGTTGCAAATAAGTTCTGCTTTCATTGTTGATTTTGTTTCGAAACTAAGATGAATATCAAGAATATCAATCATTGAATGGGCTTCTGATTTTGGCATCGGACCAATGATAACAGAGAAGTTATTATCTGCGGACTTGTCTACATTGATATCATATTTCAGGAACCGAGAATCAAGTCCCATTATTTTATAAACATAGTTCATCATTCCTATGGCAGGATTGCCCCTTTTATATGAACCAAGTTTTATATATATAAGCTCTTCATTTTGGGCTTGAGGTTCTTCTTCAGTCACTTCAAGTTCATCTGCTTGAGCTGTAAACACTCCTCCCGTAGAGTTGCTATTTGCTTCAGAAATAATTAATGCTAGTTCTTGCAATGCTAACTCAGACTCATTGACAAGATTATTTTCTATTTCTTTTTTCTTCTTTAAAGAAATGTTCATAAGATCATTAAGAGCTTCCTGTGCCTCATTAACTAATAGTTTTTCTTTCTTAGCCTCAGTAATTTCTATGAGTTCATTTAGAGCCTTATCAGATTCTTCTACTAAGGCTTTTTCATCAACAGAGGAAACTATTGGTTTTTTCTGTGGTGTAAGGTTTGATGTCTGTAATGTAGTCTCTTCAGATTCAACTGTAGCCTCTACTTCATTTGTTTCTTCGACTTCAACAACAGCCTCTGCTTCATTAGTTTCTTCGACTTCAATGGAAGCTTCTACCTCATTAGTTTCTTCGATTTCGATAACTTCTTCTTGATCTATCACTGGGTCATCAATTTCTATGCTGCTATTTAATAGTGCATCTGCCTCATTCATTGTCTCATCAATTGAATCGAGTAATTCATTAAGGATTGATTTGCTATCAACAACTAGTCCATTACTTATAGAGTAAGTATTTAAGTCAACATAAGGCATTGCAAAATCAATTTCATTTGAAGATATTTCTGTTGTTGTTTGTTCTTCCATTACTAAAGTTTCTTCAGCTTGTTCAGTTTCTTCAGCTTGTTCAGTTTGTTCAGCTACATCAGTCTCATTAAGCTCTTCCTCATTTATAACTTCCAACAATTCTTCTTCCATGGCTGATAATTCTAATTGTATAGCCGCTAGCTCTTTTCTTGCTTGATTGGCTTCTTCAGCCAATATTGTTTCTTCATCAACAAATTTTAGTGTGAAATTATCTTCTGCTGAAATAACAGCATTTGCTATTGTAAGTTTAAGATTTATTCCAGAAATATCAGCAGGTGGGTTACCTACAATTGATAAATCAGATGATAAGAATGCAAGCCATCTCGGTAATTCACTTCCATCAGCTCGTGAAGCTGCGTATCTTATTTTTCCAGGTCCGGTTATATTGAATGTTTCACTTGAAATTACAAACTTGTTACTTGTTAGAGTAGTGTTTATTGGATCGTTAATAATGATGAGGGTTGGATCTTGATCATTAATTGGATTTTGAACAGTTGCGTAGTATTTCTCACTCCATTCATTAAAATTAATACCTATATTTTGAGCAATATTTTCAATAGATAGATTTTCATAATTTTCTGGCAGCATGTCTTTTCCCATTGATGCATAAATTTGACCTACACTGTGTTGCATTTCAGAAAATGCTAAATCTCTTCTAAGCTCTGCAACAAGTAGACTGGCTTCCTCGCGGATAACTTCTAGTTCACCAAATCTTGAGACTTTCTGGGCATTCTGGACTTGATTACTAATACGTACAGCAACATCAAGGTACCTTTGAGCGGTATCGTATTCTTCGATCGCAAGGTCATAGTTTATATTTGCAAGGTGAACCTGAGACAGAACTGTCATTGCTATGGCAAGATGACGTTCTTTGATTAAATCTTGATTTGCCTCAGATGCTTTCTTAACAGCGCCAATTGAGAATATATCAAATAGATTTGCTCCGATAGATGCCCCATATTCAGTTGTATCTTGATTCAGAAGGTAGTCATTGTCTGAATAACCATAAGTTGCATTGAATTTTAAGCTTGGGATCAGGCCGACAATTGCTGCTCGAGCATCCTTACTTGTAATTCTTTTTTGATATCGACTTTCCATAAGTTCAGGTCGAGAAATGAGTGCAATCTCTTCCATTGTCTCAATATCCATATCAACATTAGTGAGGTATTCATCTTCTTTTGTGAGAGTATATCTTTGATTAGGAAGAAGACCCATTAACGTTGCTAATTCATTCTTAGAATTAATAAGAGCTCTTTGTTGTGTTTGGAGAGTTCTTTGGACGTCAAGTAATTCTTTTTGATACAATAAAGAATCCATCGGAGAAGAAATAAGTAGTTCTTCAATATACTTTGAGTCTGCAAGCGCAGCATCAACACGATTTAGTAATGGATTCAATTTTTTTAGAAGATTTTCAGATGCTTTTGCTTTCCAGTATGCTCTGATTATATCTCTAGTTATGTTCTGAGTAGCTTTTCTTTCAAGCTCTTCAGCAATCAGGAATCTATCAGCTTGTTGTCCTGCACGGATGTAAGATAATCCAAAGTCAAGAGCATTCCATGTAAACTCAACATTTCTTGTTTCTAAACCTTTATCCCTAGAGACTGTATATGACTCAGTGCCATCTAATGAAGGCGGAGGTTCGGAGTCGCCGTCAACCGCAACACTTGTTGATGGTTGAAGTTCGGAAAACTCTGAATAACCAGCATTCAATGCCATATCTGGAAGCATATCAAATCGTGTTAAATCATTTTGTCTTTGTGCTAAAGCAGATTCCATAACACTAATTCGAAGGTCGCGGTTATTTTTTATAGCAATTGCAATTGCAGTATAGAGATCAATATTTGTTAAAGGTGCATCAACTTCTAATTCTTTAAGGTCTTCTTTAATTGATGCTGTTATAATTTCTTGATCCAGTGCTGTTGGAGTTCGAGCACAACTCACGATTAATGAGATAAAGAGAATAAGAACAATCGCCTTAAATAGATTATTGATGACGTACATAAATATAATTTAATATAATTTATATTTCCCAGATTTACGCGAATTTAATACAAATTATGATAAACCCATCAATAAAATATACCCATTTTGGGTTTTTATTATATCTCAGTGTGTGAATCTATAAGCGTATCCTATATAAAGAAAAATTATGTTTTTCAGTGAATTAGTTGGAAAATTTAACTTAAAATAGATGTCAAAAAAACTAATACAAGCACTAGAACCAAGAATCATGCTCGATGGAGCAGCAGTAGCTACTGCCATTGACGTGTTTGATGAGTTAAATCAAGATCAACAGCAACAACAAGAGCAATCATCCAAGACAGATAAGTTTAAAACTGAAGAGGGAACTAAATTACCTTTTGTTAATGTTGATTCTTCTGCACAGCAAACAAGAACCAAGCAGATTGCTTTTATTGATAGTGCAGTTCAAGATTTTGAAATACTTGCAAACAGTTTTGATGAAAATACTGAAGTTCATATTATTCAAAGTAACGAAGATGGATTTGAAACTATAGAAAATATTTTATCTGATCAAAGTAATATCGATGCTATTCACATTATTGGTCACGGTAGTGCAGGACAAATTGCTTTTGGTACAGCACTTTTAAATAATGTTTCATTGGAGAATTATCGTACAACGTTAACATCTATTGGTAACAGTCTTACAAGCAAGGGTGATATTTTATTCTATGGTTGTAATATTGCTGATGGACAAACAGGTGAAATTTTAATTAAACAAATTTCAGAAATTACCAATGCTGATATCGCAGCCTCTGATGATGTTACTGGTAAGGGAGGGGATTGGGATCTTGAAAAACATACAGGTATTATAGAGGCAAGGAATATTGAGGTAGTAAACTATCAACATTCTTTAATTACAGGAGTAGCTAGCTATGATTCCAGTGTAGTTGTAAATAATGCTTCAAATGTAAACTTTAATAATAGTGCTAACGGTGGTTACCAGGACCCTTCATCAGATAGATTTGTACTTGTTCAAGAAAGAGCAGATGTAACGAGTGGTACTGGCACTCTTAGTTTTGATGTCAGTGGTTCACATTCTAGTTATACACCAAGCAGTAGTAACCCTGTTCACGTTTATATGCTTTTTTCAAACGATAATACTGATGGCAATAGTAGAAGAACAGGAAGTCGAACTGGAGTAGTAGAATTTGATAATGCCATTATTGGAGTATTTACTACACCTTCTAATACTATTGCAAAGAGTGGAGTATCCCAGGCAAGTGGTACTTTCCCAAACTCTGGCTCAAGTAACTTTGGAAAAAGGGATTTAGAATTTAATGGTAACGCTGCTGGCCCTGGAACTGAGGGTTCAAAGGACTGGTTTGAAATAACCAATTCTAATAAAACGATTGAAATAGGTGCAAAGAATGGCCAGAAAGGTGACTTTATCAGGATCATTACTGCCGCACCGGTTTCAAATACTGCACCTGTTGCTCGAAACGATGCAGGTTACATTAATGAAGATGCCACACTTACTGTTGCAAATGGCGCTAACGCCAATGATACCACTCCTGATGCATCGGGTGAATATACGGGAGATGTCATTAATACTAGTAGTTCATCTCATGCAGATACAGATGCAGACGGTGATACTTTAACAGTTACCTCAATACGAACAGGAAGCTCAGAAAATAGTGGAACAGCAGGATCTCTAGGATCTTATTTGCCCGGAACATATGGTAGCTTAAGAATTTATGCAAATGGTTCTTACGATTATATTGCTAATGATGATGATGCGGATGCTTTAGACCCCGGTGATACAGTTACAGATAGTTTTAACTACACCATAAGTGATGGCAATGGAGGAACCGATCACGCTGTGATTACAATTACTATTGCTGGTCTTAATGATGATATTACTGCAGTCAATGATACAGATGCGGTTAATGAAGATGCAACCATTACACGAAGTACTTCTGATAGCCAAGAATTAGATCATGATGATACTGACCCTGATGGGGATGATGCATCTGGTAGTTTCACAATCACAGCTATTCGAACCAAACGAGAAAGTGATTCTGATGGCAATGGTGGTACAGTTGGACAAGCTTTAAGCGGAACATACGGTGTGCTAACTGTTGAATCTGATGGTAGCTACGAGTATGTAGCAAGTACCAGCGGTGCAGATGGACTGACTGCTGGGGCAACAGCAGTAGATTATTTTACATATACTGTTCGAGATCATAATAGTGGGGATACTGATACAGCTGAACTTGCTATTACAGTTACAGGAGTTGGTCCACAAGCAGTTGCTGATACTGGATCAGTTAATGAGAATGCAACTCTTACTGTTAATGAAGCATCTGGAGTCATAGCTAATGACGATGACAATGCGAGTTATGACAGTGAAAGTCTAGCAGTCACAAGTATCTCTTCTAATGGCACCAGTAATAGTGGTAATGCTGCGGCAGCTGTCACTGGAACTTACGGTGTTTTAACAATGGCAGCTGATGGTAGTTATTCATATGTTGCAAACACAGCTGCTGCTGAAGCTTTAGATGCCAGCGATGAAGTCACTGATGTGTTTACTTACACTCTTAAAGATGATGCTGATGTAAATAGTAGTACTGCAACTCTTACTATTACAGTTACAGGCGTAGATGATAACCCAGTAGGGGTTGATGATACTGGGGCAGTTAATGAAGATAAAACTCTCTCAGTTTCTGCAGGCAGTGGTGTTCTTTCAAACGATACTGATGCTGATGATAGTTCAAGTATTTCAGTATCTGCAATTACAGGCGGAACTGTGGGCCAAGCCAAAAATGGAACATACGGTGTATTAACCTTAAATGCGAACGGTAGTTATTCATATGTTGCCAATGGTAGGAGTGAAGACGGTCTTGCAGCTGGCGCCACAGCGACCGATACATTCGAATACACCGTTAGTGACGGTGCTGGTACAACTGATACAGCTTCTCTAACAATTACTGTCACTGGAGTTGGTCCATTAGCTGTCAACGACACAGGAGCAGTTAATGAAGATGCAACACTTACTGTTAATGAGGCTTCTGGTGTGATCAGTAATGACGATGACAATGCGAGTTATGACAGTGAAAGTCTAGCAGTCACTAACATTTCATCCAATGGCACTAGTAATAGTGGCAATGCTGCGGCAGCGGTTACTGGAACCTACGGTGTTTTAACAATGGCAGCTGATGGAAGTTATGAATATGTTGCTAATCAAAATGCCGCTGATGCTCTTGACCCAGGCGATACAGTTACTGATGTATTTACTTATACCCTAAAGGACGATGCTGATAAAAATAGCAGTACGGCAACGCTTACTATTACAGTCACAGGTATTAATGATGACATTACAGCTGTAAATGATACGGATGCGGTTAATGCTGGATCTACAATTACGCGAAGTACCTCTGATACACAAGAATTAGATCATGATGATACAGATCCAGATGCTGATGATGCTTCAGGTTCATTTACTATTACATCAGTTCGTAAAGGTACGTCCGAGGGATCAGGAGATACAGTTGCTATCGGCGATCCGGTTCAAACTACTTATGGAACCATAACTGTGAATGCAGATGGTTCATATACATACGCCGCTGATCAAAGCGGTTCAACAAGTTTAGGAAATGGGGTAACAGCAACTGACAGCTTTAACTACACTGTACGCGATCACAATAGTGGTGATACTGATATTGCTACCTTAGTAATTACAATTACCGGAACTAACAATACTGCACCTGTCGCATCCAATGATACTGGATATATTGTTGAGGATGGAACACTAACTGTTAGTGATGGCGGTTCAGCGGTAACAGGATCAGATAGTAATAATAATAATCAAAGTGGAGATAATACAGGAGATGTCCTTGTTGGAGATACAGATGAGGATGGTGATTCACTGACAGTATCAGGAATATCAGGAGGCTCTGTTGGAAGCGCTGCAGACGGTACGTATGGACAACTAACAATCCAATCAAATGGTAGCTATGTCTATGTGGCTAATAAGGCGGCTGCAGATGCTTTAGATGACGGCGATACAGCAACTGATGTATTTACATACACAATAAGTGATGGCAACAATGGAACGGATACAGCGACAATAACAATTACAGTTGTGGGTATTGATGATGATCCCGTTGGAGTTAATGATACGGGTGCTGTTAATGAAGATGCTACTTTATCTGTAAATAGTGGAAGTGGTGTTCTTTCTAATGATACTGATGCGGATGATAGTTCAAGCCTTACGGTTTCTGCAATTTCAGGGGGTACAGTAGGTCAGGCATTAACAGGAACATATGGTACACTCACGCTAAATTCAAATGGTAGCTATTCATATGTTGCTAATACAAGTGGAGCAGATGGTTTAGCTGCATCTGCAACAGCGACCGATACATTTACATATACCGTGAGTGATGGCGCGGGAACAACCGATACTGCGACATTAACCGTAACAGTAACTGGAGTTGGACCACAAGCGGTTGCTGATACTGGAGCAGTAAACGAAAATGCAACACTTACTGTTAATGAAGCATCTGGTGTCATAGCTAATGACGATGATAATGCAAGTTACGATAGTGAAAGCCTAGCAGTTACTAATATTGTTTCTGGTGGCACTAGTAATAGTGGCAATGCTGGGGCAACGGTTACTGGAACTTACGGTGTTTTAACAATGGCAGCTGACGGAAGTTATCAATATGTTGCAAATACTGCTGCTGCTGAAGCTTTAGATGCCAGTGATGAAGTCACTGATGTGTTTACTTATACACTTAAGGATGATGCTGATAAAAATAGCAGCACTGCAACGCTTACTATTACAGTTACGGGAGTTAATGACGATATAATTGCAGTAGATGATACCGATAGTGTTAATGAAGATGCAACAATTACTAGAACTGTAAGTGATGCTCAGGAATTAGATGCTGATGATACCGATGTCGATACTGATGATGTGCAGGGGAGCTTTACTATTACAGCTATAAGAACAGGCACTGAAGCAGCAGGCACTGGTACTGGCGGAACAATAGGCCAGGCACTTCCAGGTGCTTACGGTACATTAACTGTGAATGCCGATGGTTCTTATACATATGTAGCTGATCAAGGTGCAGCAGACAATTTAGCAACAGGAGCTACCGCAACAGATGTGTTTACATATACTGTAAGCGATGGCACTGACACTGATACCGCGCAAATCACTATTACCGTAACAGGAATTAATGATAATGACCCTGTTGCCGTAAATGATACTGACACTGTTAGCCGAGATGCCACTATCTCAAGAGATGCAGGATCAGCATACGATATCGATTCTGATGATACAGATGCTGATAATGATTCTTTATCAATTACAGAGATTAGAGTAGGACAAAGTGAAGGTGGTGGACGATCTGGTGACATTGGTTCTGCATTAACAGGTCAATATGGTACTTTAACATTAAATAGCAATGGAAGTTATACTTATGCTGCAGACAATGATTCAATCAATAATTTAAAACGTGGAGAGAGTGTTATTGAATATTTCAACTATACAGTATCTGATGGAACGAACACTGATATAGGTGTTATTGCGATTACTATTAACGGAATTAGTGATCCCCCAGTACCCATTGATGATACGTTAGCAATAGATGCAGGAGTAACTGTAACAAAAGAAGGTTCAGAGTCTCTTGTGTCAAATGATACTGATCCTGATGGTGATACACTTACTGTGGATTCTATTAGAACAGGTCTAGAGTCTGGTACAGGAACTACAGGAACGATTGGTTCACCATTGTCTGGTACTTATGGTGATATAACGGTTAATCAAAATGGAAGTTATACATATGATGCCAATAATGCAAAATCACTGAATCCTGGAGAAACAGCTACTGAGTATTTTACCTATACAGCGACAGATAATGAGACTTCGGTACCTGCTCAAATCACTATCACATTAACTGGTGTTAATGATCCACCAGAAATTATTAACCCAATTACAGTTCCAACCTTATTTACAGGTCAAAAACTTGTTATAAGACATCCACAAGCTTTTAATGATCCTGACACAGGTAGTTTTGATATTCAAACTTACACAGTTATTGATCCTGAAACAGAACAGGAGACAACCTTGCCTGAGGGATTAGATTTGAGAGCAAATAAATTAACAGGAAGGCCAACTACGCCAGGAACTTATTCAATTACCCTAAGAGCAACTGATGGAGAAGGGTTGTATGTTGATCACACTTTTACATTTACTGTAATTACACGTCCAGGAGAGAAAACTGAGAAAACTGAAGAGCCAATACAAACAAATGAAGTTGTTAAAGTTCGTCCTAAAAAAGATAATCAGCCAATAAAAGCTGAACCGAGGCCAGTAGAGTCTGTTATTGATGAAGGGTTCACATTAGATACAGTTAAGATTGCTGACACAGCGTCTTTGTCAAAACCATTAAAGTTCAATGGTGGTTTAAGACTCATGGATGCTATCGCTGATACTTCCACTTCAACTGAAAATTCTGATTTAAAAGTTGGCGTTAAAATAAATGATGATAACCAAAAAAATGTTGAACTTTATTCTGGTAAGCTTTCAGATGGAAGAGCTCTTCCAAATTGGATTAAGGTAGATCCTGAAACTGGTGAAACTACAGCAGAAATGCCTGAGAATATGGAGCAAGTTGAAGTGCAATTGGTTGCTCTTGATAAAGATGGTAATACTCGAGATATCAGTATTGTTTTGGATAAGGCTAAAATTAAAAATGATAAGTCTATACTAAGAACTGGAGAGATGAATGAAACTAGAATGTTTGTGGACAGTGATTCAAATGTAAATGTAATTCGTGAGAATGATGGAAAAGTTAATGAAACAGCATCAAATAATTTAAATGCCAACGCTGATTTTATTGGAAATCTAAGATTAAGTGATGTGAGAATGGGCGAAGGAAAGTATGTTCTAAATATTATTGATGATAATCAGTCTAACGTGAAATCATATACCGCAGTGATGAAGGATGGAGAAGCGCTGCCGTCATGGATTTCAATTGATCCAAAAACAGGAGCAATATCTGCGGATCCATCTAAAAATATTAACAATTCATCAGTACCTTCTTTCATTGCTGATGCTCCTACAGTTCTAGAGTTAAAAATTGTAGCTGAAGATGAAGATGGAAAAGAAAGAGTTATTGACGTTGAAGTGAATTTAGAAAAATTAACTACTGAACAAACAGATACTGAAGAAAGCAATGAGGAATCTGAAGAGATTTCATTTGTGCCTCTTCAAGATCAAATCAATCAACAAATTCAACAATCTGATAATTATGGCGAAGAATTCATAAGTCGTGTAGGCTAATGTTTTGCCATGAACAATACCTTTAAAATTCTAGGCTTTTGTATACTTGTTATTGCTGGTTTAAAAAATGTTGCGGCGGATGAGTCTTATAGTTCTCGCGCTTTAATAACTGCAACAGAAGAGGCAATTTTATCTAGTGAAATTTCTGCAAAGATTATATCCATTCCCTTTCAATCTGGAGATCGTTTTAAAAAAAACGATACCTTAGTTCAATTTGATTGCTCTTTATTTGAGACTCAGACTGAAGTAGTTAAATCAGAATATGAGAGCGCCATTATAACTTTAAAAAATAATACGGAATTAGCTGAGATGAGATCAATTGGTCTCTATGAAGTTGAACTTGCTCAATCAGCGGTTAATAAAGCTGAAGCAGAGCTAGAAATTGCACGATTAAATACAAAGCGTTGTACTATTGATGCACCCTACGATGGAAGGGTAGCAAAAGTTTATGTTAATGAGCACGAAAGCATTGAAAGGCAACAACCTTTAATTGAAATTATTGGTTCAGGTATTCTAGAGGCACAACTCTTAGTATCAAGTAAGTGGTTATCATGGCTGGTTAAAGATTACCCAATTCAAATTCTAGTTGATGAAACAAAAAAAACTTATGATGCAACAATTGAATCGATTGGTGCAAATATTGATCCAGTAAGTCAAACTATTGATATCACAGCTAGATTTTTAGAAAACCATGAATCTCTTTTGCCTGGCATGAGTGGGACAGCATCATTTTGAATGAATCGTCTTCAATAAAAATTGCAAGACTTCTAACTGTTGAAAAGAAGTTAAGAGATGCTGAATCTCAAGTCGAATTAGAATTTATTTTTGTTAATGAGCTCCGTTCAATTGTTGATTATACGTTTGCTTTTTTTCTCAAACCTTCACAATTCAGGCAATTGAAAGTTCAGTCAATTTCTGATCTTTCTGTTATCGACCGAACTGCTCCAACCGTTAAATTTATTGAGGATCTTTTCAAACTAAAAGGTTTAGTAGATCAAAACGAAACAAAAGAAATTGATCTTAATGATCAGGAAATATTAAGTAACAATTTAAATCGACCTGAAAATTTTCCTAATCATGCATTGATTGTTCCTATTCATTCTAGACTAGCAGGATTCCAAGGTTATTTATTATTAGTAAATGCTGAAAAACTAAATGATAGTGATAAAGAGATAATCAGTCACATTTCAAGCTCGTTTGGGCATGCGCTAAATATTTTTATGCCACGGGGAACTTTTGGTTCATTTATTCGAAATATATTAAGTGGTTGGCTAAAGTGGTTGGTAATTGGAATAGTTGTAGCGTGTATGTTTATTCCTATACAGATGTCTGCGCTTGCTCCAGTAGAAGTTATTGCCAAGGATGCATTCATTGTGACATCTCCAATTCAAGGAGTGGTTGAGAAGGTTCTGGTCCAAACCAATGATAAAGTAAGTAAGGGTGACAATATTATTAAATTGGATGATATAGACCATAAAAATAGATACGAGATCGCCTTGCAAGAACTTGAAGTTGCAGAAGCTGAACTTTTAAGAAACAAACAGTCCTCATTTAGTAATCAAGCTGATAAAGCAAAATTAATTGAATTAGCAACACAGGTAAAACTTAAAAAGAAAGAGTTAGATTATGCGAAAGATGTTCTTGATTATGTGTTAATTCAAGCAGAAATGAGTGGTATAGCAATTGTTGAAGATAATCTTGATTGGCAAGGTAGGCCTGTAAGTTTAGGGGAAAAGATAATGACTATTGCAGAGCCAAATAACATTGAATTTTTGATTAATTTACAAACAAAAGATTCAATAGTTATTAAGAAAGATGCTCCCGTTAAAATATTTCTTGATTATGATCCACTTAATTCAATATCGGCCAAAGTTAATCGAATCTCGTATAAGCCAGAACTAACAGTTGAAAATATACTTGCCTACAAAGTTTTTGCATCTATTGACGAAAATTTAAATGAGATACCAAGAATAGGGTTACGTGGTTCTGCTAAAATTTATGGCGAAGAGGTCTCAATATTTTATTATATTTTTAGAGTACCACTTAACATTACCCGACAATTTATAGGATTCTAAATTGATTACTCCATTTATTCGTCAGGATTTAAATATTAGTAGTGGTCCTGTAAAAGAAGACGGGTCAGCATCTTGGTTACTTTACGATACCTTAAGAAATAAATATTTTTCTATAAATAGGAATACAATTTTTTTATTGAGAAATTGGGTTGGTGGAGAAGATATTAATAAATTTATTGATAAGATTAGAGAATTAAACATAGGTATTTCAGGAGAAGAAGTTAAAGAATTTATTCAGTTTCTAAACTTAAATAATTTAGTAATTAAGAGATCCGAAGATGATATTCAAAAATTATTAGATCAGAAAAAAGCTACAAATAAGCATTGGTTGATTAAAATGATACATAGTTATCTTTTTTTTAAGATTCCATTCTTTCGACCTGATGTGTGGTTGGCATCTTCTTTGCCTTTCGTAAAATTTTTAGCTTCAAGATTTATAAGATCTATAATCTATATTTTGGGATTTGTTGGAATATTTGTGACAATCCAAAATTATGAAACATTCCTTAATACTTTTTCTTACTTTTATAATCTAAATGGATTTATCATTTTTGGAATTACTATTGTAATTGTAAAAGCGTTTCATGAACTTGGTCACGCTTATGTTGCAAAAAACTTTGGTTGTAACGTATCCTCAATTGGACTGGCAATGCTAGTTTTTTTCCCTTTCCTTTATACCGATACAACTGATGCATGGAAGTTAACAAGTTATAGAAAAAGGTTACTTATCAACTTTGCTGGAATGCTTACCGAACTGCACATTGCACTGTTGGCAACCTTTATTTGGTCTGTTTCACCTGAAGGTGTTTTGAAAAGTGCAGCATTTTTTTTGGCAACAACTAGTTGGATTTCCTCACTCTTAATCAACATAAGTCCATTTATGAGGTTTGATGGTTACTATGTACTTTCTGATATGCTCAAAGCAGACAATTTACAGCCGCGAGCTTTTTCTCTTGGACGTTGGCAGATACGGGAATGGATTTTTGGTTTTAATTTTGAACCGCCTGAGCAATTATTACCTTCTAGAAGATGGACATTTATTATCTATGCTTGGGCAACCTGGGTGTATCGGTTCTTTATATTCATCGGTATTGCTTTGCTTGTTTATTATCTTACATTTAAAATACTTGGGATAATTTTATTTATTATTGAGATTGTATGGTTTATTGCGCTTCCAATATTTAGAGAAATTATCCAATGGTGGAAGCTGAAACAATTTATGACTTTAAATAAAAGATCAATTAGTTCGATAATTCTGTTTTTGGCTTTGTTATTTATACTATTCTTTCCATGGAAAAATACCTTAAACTTACCCGCGATCTACGAAAATGAACAAGTCTTAGATGTTTTTCCCACAAATGATTCATTTATTGAAAACATAAATGTATCTCATAATAAAATTGTCAATCAGGGAGATTTGCTAATTGAGTTAAACAATCCAGAACTTATTAACTCAATTGAAAAAGCAGACAGTCGAATACAGCTAATTAAAGAAAAGTTAAATAGACGTATTGGTTCAGCTGAAGATATTAGTAATCTTATTATTCTTGAGAACGAACTAGAAAAGGAAATAGAAGTATTAAAAAGTTTAAATGATCAGAAAGATAAATTATCAATCTATTCACCTATCAGTGGAAAAATAACTGATCTTAGTAACTTTAGTACTAATCAATGGGTAAATAGAAGTACTAAGCTATTTTCAATTATTAATTCAGATTCGAGTCATGTAATTGCCTTTGTAGAAGAGAATGATTTAAATAAAATAAATGAAGAATTGTCAGCTGTATTTATTGCAAAGAATAATGAAATTCCAAATTTTGAAATTGAGATTGTAGATCTTAATGTGTCTGCTGTAGAAACACTTCCTTATTTGTCACTATCATCAACTTTTGGAGGTACGATAGCTACACGCCAGATAATTGGAGAAAAATTACTTCATAGGCCAGAGAAAGCTATTTATCAGATTACTTTTCAACCTATAAGTAATGAGTTTATTCAATCTCAGTGGCAAACAGTTGGTTCAGTTGCATTACAATCAGATAAATATAGCTTATTTCAGAACATTTTTGACACTATCTCTGCAGTTTTAATAAGAGAAAGTAGTTTTTAGTGAGCGTTGTTAAGACTTAAGTTCTCTTATTTTATCGACCAGTTCTTTATTGATTGAGCGTGGTTCTTGTGACTGTCGATTGTTATGGCGTCTTTGACCAGGAAGTCTAACTCCTTCTAAGGAAAGCATTTGTTTAAAGAATTCTTCAGAATGATCAGCCCAGTTTTTACCAGCTATTAGTTCAGGAGACATAGCCATAATAAATTCTCCGCCTCTTGCTGGACCTCCATCATTGTTATCTTCAACTTTTGCTTCAAAGCTAAATAAATCTCCCACCATTCCAGCAGCAAGTAATTCAATCATCATTGAAATAGCTGATCCTTTATATCCTCCAAAAGGAAGAAGCACCCCTCCATCAACAATCTCAGCAGGATTACTTGTTAATTCTCCTTCTTTATTCAAACCAGTTCCCATTGGTACTTCATGACCATCTCTCATAGCAACTTGAACTTCACCCATAGCCATAGTTGCTGTTGCCATATCATAAACCACTGGAGTTTTTCCAGGTCGTGGCCAAGCAAATGAAATTGGATTTGTTCCAAACAATGGTTTCTTTGCTCCAGCAGGTGCAACGCTTGGTTTGTAAGCTGTGCATGCAATTCCAACAAGATCTTCTTCAGCGAGAGCTTCTGTTTCTGGCCACAATGCTGCAAAGTGATGAGTATTTGTAATTGTTAAAACGCCAATGCCATGTTTTTGTGTAATTTCAATTAAAGCTGGAATACCTACATTTATAGCAACGGGTGCAAAGCCATAGTCACCTTCTACGCGGATAGCATTTTGAGTTAAGTTATTTATCTTTGGATTAGCCTTACCATTAACTTTTTTACTTTTTAAAGATTTGACATAACCAGGTATTCGAAATAGCCCATGAGATGCAGATCCATCTCGTTCTGCATTGCAAACAGTATTAGCTACAGCATTAGAACTTGTTTCATCGCAACCATTGAATTCGAGAACCTCTTTAGCAAGGTCGTAGATTTCTTTTAATGATAGATCAGTTGTGGTCATATAATTTTGTATCAGTGTATTGTAAAAATTGATTTAGTACAAAGAAAGATGGTACCTCTAGCTGGTTACATTCCGGCGGCTGATTATTGCCAATAGTTTGACGAAGAGAAACTGTTTTATATTAAATAACTGTTTCTTTTATTACGCAAAGCGATTACAAGCCTCTCTAAAGTATATATCCACTAAATTATGACATCTAAATTAAGAAATATTGCAATTATTGCACACGTCGACCATGGCAAAACAACACTGATTGACTCAATTATGAAGCAAACGGGAATGTTTCGTGAAAATCAACAAGTGAATGAAAGACTAATGGATTCAGGTGATTTAGAAAAAGAAAGGGGAATTACAATTTTAGCAAAGCCAACTTCTATTACATGGAAAGACGTTCGTATTAATATTATAGACACGCCAGGTCACGCTGATTTTGGTGGTGAAGTAGAACGTGTTCTAGGTATGGCTGATGGTGTTATTATTTTAATAGATGCAGCTGAAGGTCCAATGCCTCAGACAAAGTTTGTTTTGGGAAAAGCTCTTGCTCAAGGCCTTAGGCCAATCGTTGTAATAAACAAAGTTGATAGACAAGATACACGATCTGAAGAAGTTGTAGACGAAGTCTTTGATTTATTTGTTGCATTAGATGCGAACGACAAACAATTAGATTTTCCGATTATGTATGCAGCAGGACGAGAAGGATGGTCTGTTAAAAATTTAACTGACACCAGAGAGAACTTACATCCATTATTAGATTTAATTTTGGAGCATGTAAAAGAACCTGAAGTTGACTTAAGTCAACCGTTTGCGATGCTTGCAACCTTACTTGACTCAGATCCTTATCTTGGGCGTTGCTTAATTGGACGTGTTGTACACGGATCGGCAAAAGTTAATGATCAAGTAAAATCAATTAACTTGGCTGGAGATCAAATTGAGGTAGGGCGATTAACAAAACTTTTTACTTTTCGGGGGGCAGATAGAGTTCCAGTAGATAAAGTAACAGCTGGGGATATTATATGTATTGCAGGACTAACGTTAACATCTGTTGCTGATACTATATGTAATCCTGAAGTCACTGAGCCTTTGCGATCAACTCCTATTGATCCACCAACAATGTCCGTAACAATAACAGTAAATGACTCACCCTTTGCTGGAACAGAAGGAAAAAAAGTAACATCAACTGCAATACGAGAAAGACTCTTAGCAGAAGCAGAAACGAATGTTGCAATTACTTTTGAAGAAAATGATAAAAAAGATGCCTTTCAAATAGGTGGTCGTGGGGAATTGCAAATCGGGGTTTTGATTGAACAGATGAGAAGAGAAGGATTTGAATTAACTGTATCACGTCCGCGTGTTCTTTTTAAAACTGATGAAAATGGTTCTCAGATGGAGCCAATTGAAGAAGTCATAATTGATGTTGATGATGAATTTACAAGCTCAGTTGTTGATGGCATGAATCAAAGAAAGGCAGAAATGAAAGATATGCGTGCCGCTGGTGCAGGCAAGACGAGACTTACATTTTTAGCTCCTTCTAGAGGTTTAATTGGTTATCAAAATAAATTTTTGACAGATACAAAAGGAACGGGAGTTATAAACAGAATCTTTAGTAAATATGATAGCTTCAAAGGACGTATAATTGGTCGAAAATATGGAACTCTCATCTCAACAAATACAGGAACTGCTGTTGCCTATGCAATTTTTAATCTGCAAGATCGTGGAACTATGTTTATTGGTCACCAAACACCTGTATATGCAGGCATGATTGTCGGTGAGCATACTCGTGATAATGATTTAGAAATAAATGTTTTAAAAGGGAAACAGCTGACAAATGTAAGAGCATCAGGAACTGATGAAGCTGTAAAACTTTCTGCGCCTAGAAGGATGTCACTTGAAGAAATGATGGCTTACATAAATGAAGATGAATTGTTAGAAGTGACTCCGAAAAGCTTAAGGTTAAGAAAACGTTTTCTTGCAGCCATTGATCGTAAGAGAAATAAAAAAATCGCCTAAATTTCTTGAAATCATATAATTTCGTATCAGTGTATTGTAAAAATTGATTTAGTACACAGAAGGATGGTGCCCCTAGCTGGTTACGCTCCAGCGGCTGATCATTACCAATGACCTGCTTTACTATTAAGCGATAGGGGCATAATTAAACTGTATAATCTCAATCCCGCAATTTATTTGAAATTTTTATAGCCTTCAAGCGAGATATCTCCACTCCATCTCCAGCAAGCAATTAAATGTTCATCACTGGTTCTATTTGAATGAGATGCCATTGAAGGGTGGTGAATATAATCCCCAACAAAACTTTCTACTTCTTTCTTTTCTTCTATCTTCCAAAAACTTTTTCCAGACAATGTAAAAAATGTTTCTTCTGCAGGATGACGCCTTGAATAATAAGAAACATTTGGGAATTGGAAATAAATTCCGAGTTCATATTGAGAAGAATAAATTATTGAATTAGGTCCAACAAGTTCCGTCATTATCATTTGTTTTTTTAGCTCTTCATCAAGACGACCTTCACAATCACTTTGATACCATGGAAGAAGATGGGAAATTTTTCTAACTTCTTGAACTAAAGGATGCTCTTCTTTAGATGAATAAGAATTAAATATTTTTGAATAAGATTTTGAATTGTGATTTTCAGTAAAATTGATCGAAGAACAATCTGCACCCAAAAGAAAATTGGCTGTATTTTTCCCTTCAATATTATCTTCTTTTGCGTATATATCGGCAAGCAAACCAATACAGTTCTGAAAAATTTTTTTTTCTTTCATTTTTTTAATTCTACCAAAAAAAGAATGAATTTTCAGAGTCTTTTTCCTCATAAGATTCAACATTTCCGGCTAGAATTTCATATCCAATATCTACCATTTCAAAAAATTCCATTTGACGAGATTCAATTTTTATAGTTCCTGTAACATAAACTGGTTCCCACCAGTCTGCACTCTCCCATGCAGTTGCCGTATCTACATATACAATTTGGTTTGGGGGAGGAGGAGGAACATGAATGCATGCTCCAACATATGGTACTAACAAGAATGTTTTTATATCTAGCCCCTCATATTCTAATGGAATAATGTAGCCGGGTATCTTAACTTCTTTGTTATTAAGCTTTTCATTAAACTTAACTTCACTTGGATTTAAGACTGCTGTCCAGGGGATTAAATCATCCCAACCAATTTCTTTTGGATTAGCATGGGACACAGTTATTGAAAATAAAGATGAACATAGAACCACCAAAATTAAAGTAATTTTTAAATTATATTTTAACTTTTTGATCAAGATCATATTTTTATGGTCATTCCATCATTAATTGAAAGCCAATAAGCTCTAAGAGCAGGCAGTAAGCTAATTAAAAGAGCTGCTAAAATAAAATAAACAAAAACAGATAGCTCATCAACTGAGAACATTTCAATGCTGATTAAGATGCCATAAGTTTGGTCAATCCAAGGCTGAAGTATAATGAGTAATAAGAATAAGAAGATGGTGCTTATAACTGAGCTCAAAAATGAAACAATGAAAGCTTCAAGCATTAGCAAGCCTAATATAACAGTTGGAGTCGCACCCATTGCCCTCCATATTGCCATTTCTCTTCGGCGTTCATTGAGACTTGAGAAAATGATAGCAGTCATTCCTATTAAGGTTGTAAAAATTACAACAATTGAAATTCCAATTAACACATTTTCAACGACACCAACAACTCTCCATAGCTCTTGAAGAGCCACCCCTGGCAATATTGCACTTAGAGGCTCCTCAGAATATTCATTAACCCATCGTTGCAGTTTAAATATTTGTAATTTTGAATTGACACCAATTAAAACTCCAGAAATATTTTTTGGAGTTAAATCCATTTGACGTATTATTTCAATAGGTGTCTCAAGCCCAGGCGTCTTTGCGCCACTTGACCAATCAACATGTATTGCTTCAATTGCTTCTAAGCTGACAATGACTGTGTTATCAACGGGAGTACCCGTTTTCTTTAAAATACCCGAAACCTTAAAAGGTTGATCTTCATGCTTTGAAAATGAACTTAAACCGTGTGCAATAATCAGCGGATCACCAATTTTATATCCTAATTTTTCAGTGACACTTGCTCCTAAGACTACATCGTATAAATCATCTAGGTGCTCTCCATTCTGAATTTCTAAGGATTGCCCGCCTCTATATTTGTACCGTGTAAAATATTCATCCGTGGTTCCCATGACTCTGAATCCTTTATGACTATCACCTAAGGAGATAGGCACCGACCATTTAACTTCTTCCCGTGAAATTATATCTTCATAGCTTTCCCAAGTTATATTATTGGTAGCATTGCCAATCCTAAATACTGAGTAAAGTAAGAGCTGAATAGAAGATGTTCTTGAGCCAACGATTAAGTCTGTCTGAGAGATTGTATCTGTAAAACTTGCATAGGCTGATGTTCTTATCTTTTCAACACTTAGATATAACATCAACGACAATGAAATAGCAAAAATCGTCAAGCTTACTGTGAGCCATCGAGCATATAACGAATGTAAAGTTAATCTAAGTAGCACGTTAATGGCTTCTTTCAATTATATCTTCGATATTTATGGTACGATCAAAATGATCTGCCAGTGAAGGATCATGTGATACCATTAATAGCGTTGATTGATTTTCAGAGATTTGTGAAAACATCAGATCCAAAAATATTTTTCTTGCACTCATATCTAATGAAGAAGTTGGTTCATCGGCGATAACTAAAGAAGGGTTGCCTATTAAAGCCCTCGCTACGGCAACTCTCTGCTGTTGACCAACACTTAGAGTGCTGGCTTTCATGTTTTTCGTTTGTTCGGGTAATCTTAATGAGCTACATAGATCTAAAGCAGTTTGATACGGGTTGTCTAGTCTGCTAGATCTTTTTTTTGAGAAATAGAGAGGTAGGAGAATATTATCAATAACTTTTGCATAAGGTAAAAGATTAAACTGTTGAAATATTATTCCTATGTTATCTGCGCGAAAGCGATCCCGATTTTTTGCATTCAATTCATCAATTGATGTATTACCTAAAGTTATATTGCCTGATAATGGAGAGATAAAGCCACATATAAGAGATAGAAGGGTAGTTTTACCAGATCCACTTTCACCTAAAAGAAGAATTTTTTCACCTTCATTAATTGTTAGTGAAGGAACACTTAATTGAAAATCACTATTCTTCTTCCAGTGAAAGTTTAAAGAATCAATTTTAATAAGTTTTGCATCCAAACTATATTTTTCCTTCAGTTAGTATAAACGGCGCATCGCCTTCAACTTCAAAGCTCGTAGAGCCAACATTTGAAATGAATTGTACCTCTAATTCTGAAGAATTTGCAAACGTTTTAAAGTAAGTGAATTCTATTCTGTCTATTTCCTGAATATTACCACATGAGAAAGAATATTTTGCATAAAACTCGTTATGACTTTCTTCTTCATGTTCTTCATGTTCATCATGTTCTTCTTCTTTCAAGCTAATTTGAGATGTAGAAAGTTTACAATTGCTATTTACTGGTAGAGAAAAAATGTTTTTATAATTGTCAAGCATTGCTAGAGCTTCATTAACTTTAACAATATCTTCATCACTTTTTGCTTCATACTCGAAGCCAACAATATCTGCTCCAGGTAACATGAATTCAAAATCTATAACTGACCCATCAATTGCAATATTTAATTCACCTACGCCATGTTCATGTTGATCAACTTGTCTTGTCTCTTCAGCATTAATTGCAGTGTTTAAAAAATTTAGGAATATTAAAAATGTAATAAATCTCATAGTTAGCCCTCTTATTTATATATTTTGAAAAGATATTTTTTAACTAATTAATGTTGCATTGTCTATAGTAAATGTTATGTTATAACATTACATGACAAATGATCAGATCATATTTAATGTTATTAAAAGGTCTAAAAAAGATCTTTCAGCTTATGATATTCTAGACAAAGTTCAGAAAACTAAGAAAATGAAGCCAATGACCGTTTACAGATCATTGAAAAACCTTATCAATGATGGATTGGTTCACAAATCTAATATTAATAAGACTTATTTAGCCTGCAATCACTCACATCAAAAAAATCACAATACAATTCTAGCAATATGTAAAAAATGTGGTATCTCAGAAGAACTGACAGCCAAATTGAGCTTTACTCAATTACAAAAGAATAAGGTAAAAAAATTTGATATGAACAATTTTGATACTGAGATATTTACTAATTGCAGAGCGTGTAGCTAATGGAACATATTCTTGAAGTATACTTAATTAATATCCAATCTAACATGAGAGGCTTTATATTTGGCTTTGTGCATGTTGCTATAATGTTGGTGGGTTATTATTCTGGCTGGAGTATTAACCGTTTATTAAAACTAATGAGTAACGGCTATGTCGCCGGTATTGTTGGAGCGGCATTAGCTCATATAATAGCAGACCTCGTTGCAAGTTATATCGATCCACATGTTCGTTCAATGGTAGTGGGAATTGTACTTGGTGGTTTAATTCCGTTATTAGCTATTCCAATACTCGAGAGATATGTTGTTAAAAGTCAGCATCACATTGTCGTTGGTGATCATGAGGATATAGAAAAAGATCTAAAGCACGACCATCATTAACCATTCATTACGTTCTTAATCCAAGTTGGTACATTTTCACTGTAATGACTATCTTTTTATATTGCTTATAAAACGCACAATATTTTGAGCAACACTAACTCCATCTTCTAACAAAATTGAGTGCTTATATTCAGGCAAAATGATTAATTCTGATTGAGGTAATGCATTATGTATAAGCTTATTCAGTCGAGGACTGCATCCACCATCGTGTTCTCCAGTTAAAACTAAGCAAGGCACTTTTATCTCATGAAGCCAAGGAGACATCTCAGTTTCAGCATAGATATGAAAGACATTTAAAAATACATTAGAATTTGTATCTATTACTTGTTTTAAGCGATCTTCAACAACATTTGGATTTTCTTTAATAAACTTGTCTGTAAACCATCTGTTGGTTAATGTTTGTAAAACTTCAGGAATACCTTTTTCCTCCATATCACTAACAACCGAGTTAACTTTTTTAATATCATCTTCATTTCTAAATGCAGCAGTTGAAAGCAAGCCTATAGAAAGAACATGATCTGGATATTTTAATGCATAAGCAGGACCGATCATTCCACCCAGTGAATGTCCAG
>CABWZX010000011.1 GCA_902510025.1 uncultured Pelagibacteraceae bacterium
TCAAGCATTACAGGTTTTAATGGTTCTGGAAAATCAACGCTAATAAAAGTACTTGCTGGTGTTCTAGAGATATCTAGAGGCAGTATTTTAATTGATGATATACATGTTAACCAATTATCCGTTGATTGGTATAGAAACAACATAATTTATTCTCCGCAAGAACCAAGATTCTTAGATGGCACACTAAAAGAAAATATATTTGGTTCAAACGTCGTAGATGAACGGTTAATGGTAGATACTTTAAAAAAATCAGACTTATTCGATTATATAAACAATCATGAACAAGGTATTAATATGGTTCTTGAAGATAGAGGTGAAAATCTTCCAATAGGAATAAGAAAAAGAATTAGTCTAGCTAGAGGTTTAGTTAATAATGGAAAGCTAACTTTTCTTGATGAACCTACTGAAGGTTTAGATAAAAAAGGAAAAGAAGCTGTTGTTCAAGTGATAAAAGATCTGAAAAAAGAAGCTAAGACAATAGTTATTGCAACGAACGAACAGGCAATTATTGATATATCTGATGCATTAGTAGATCTTAGTTCCAAACCGCGCCCAATAATAGTGAAAACAAAAAAATGAGCAAACAACAAACAGAAAATTTAAATAATAAATATAAGCGAACAACAAACATGCTTTTTTATTCATTCTCTTCTTTTGTTGTAATTTTAATAGTTTGGTCATTTATTTTTCAAGTTGATATAGTCAGTAATGCTGATGGCCAAGTAATTCCTGTTGGTGAAGTAAAGACTATACAGCATCTTGAAGGCGGAATTATTGAAGAGATTTTAGTCAAAGAGAGCGAGATAGTTGAGAAAGATCAGCCTCTAGTGGTTTTAGCCGCAACTGCAAGTGAGGTTGAGGTAGATGAGTTGCAAGTAAGAATCGATTCTCAAATAATAAAATCTATTCGACTTGAGGCAGAAATTAAAGATTTTGATGTCCCTATTTTCCCCGATGAATTAATTGATATTAGGCAAAATATAATCAATAAATCTCTGGAGCTATTTGTCAGTAGGAAAAATAAATTTGCAGGAGAAATGAAAGAAATTGATGCTGTTATTGACCAATCGAGAACTAGTGTAGACATATTAATACGACAGGCAGAGATGAGTTCACAATTATTAGAAGAAAAAGTAACTAATGAATACGCTCATCTCGATGTGTTAAAAGAGTTAAATTCTGCAAAAGGTGGCTTAGAAGAAGCTATTGAGAGAAAGGAAAACATTAAAAATATCTTTATTGAGGAAGCCAGGGACGAATTACAAATCGCTCAAAGAGAATTATCTCAATCAGCAGAAACAATGAAACGATTAAAAGATAATCTTGAACGCACAATAATAAAGGCACCTGTTGACGGTGTTGTTAAGAATTTATTTTTTGTAACTGTTGGTGGAGTTGTGAAGCCAGGCGGCCAACTTCTTGATATTGTTCCAACTAAAGATAGTTTGGTTGTTGAAGCAAGGTTACCAAATAGTGATATTGGTTTCGTAAAACCGGGTCAATCGGCAGTAGTAAAATTATCTTCAGCAGACTCTGTTAATTTTGGACAAATTGATGCAACTGTTACACGTATAAGTCCCGATACAGAACAAGACGAAAATGACAAGAGGGTAGTTTTTTATAAGATATTGTTAGAGACAGATAGAACATATTTTGAAAGCAAAGATAAAATATATCAATTAATTCCTGGAGTCAAAGTTACTGCTAGTATCCATATAGGTGAAAGATCAGTTGCAAATTACCTTCTCTCACCTTTCATAGATTCCATGGGAGAGTCTTTCCAAGAGAGATAAAAACCAATATTTTCCCATATTTTTTTAGATATCCAATAAAGTAAAAATACATTAATATTAAATTCATGAAAATTTTTAGAAATATATTTCTATTCCTAGCAATAACTTCTTTTGTACTACCTGTATCTGCCGATTCAACTTTGGAGAATCTAGCGAATAAGGGAATTTCTAGCGGTTTAAATTCATTAGGCAATTTAGTCCAATCTCTTATACCTGGAGAAGGTGACACCGAGGTTACTTTTAGAACTCAGGATAATTATGACTTAATGTATTCCATTCTAGCAGTAAGACCTATCGCTCTTAACCCTTATCCTCAATTATCAAATGAACACTTGTACTTTACTCAATTAAGATTTGGAAACCATGAACCTTATGCTAATGGCGATCAAAGACACTTATTAAATATAGGCATAGGTTTTAGAACCTTAATGAATGATAATAATGCGATCTTAGGTGCGAATATATTTTATGATCGTGACGATGAAGAGCATGCAAGAGGTAGTGTTGGCGTTGAATTTTTAGCAAACAATTTTGAAGTCTATGCAAATATTTATGACCGTTTATCTGAAAGAGCTTCTTACGTACATGGAAGCACAACAATAACTGAGGAAGTATTGAATGGATATGATTATTCTTTAGTTGGACAGGTGCCTTATATGCCATGGGCAAAAGCAATTTACAAAGGTTATAATTGGGATGCTACAGGTTCTGATATTGAAGGTTATAATCTATCATTAGAAGCACAGTTAGTTAGAGGTCTAATTATAGAATATGGAAGAAATAAGCCAGACAACCAAGCAACTGAAGATTTCGCTTCTTTAACTTTTAGATATCCATCGGATCATCTTACTCCAACAGCAGTATCACATGGGATAACAGAATATGCCTTTCCTGTTAAAAATATGAAGAATGAAATGCTGCACAAAGTAAGAAGAACAAATAATATTATTACTGAAAAAAATATGGGAGGAGTCTTTATAGCTAGATCGCAATAATTATTATGAATAAATTTTTTGCTATATTCTCTGTATTTTTAATTTCAACTGTTAGTTTATTTGCAGCTGATTTTGAGTTTAGTACTGGGGACCCAGACATGTTTAAAGTTAAACCAATTAGCATGCAACTCTGTGAGGACTGGACTCGTTCAACAGGAGCGTGCTCTGGTGACAATACTTACACAATTACTAAAACTATGACTGCAGATGATGGTAGATGTGATATTGCAGGGGCTACTGCAAATGCGATTGCCTGTACGTTTGGAACATTTGATAGTCCAGTATTACCTTCAGGAGTAACATATCCATATATTCGTGTAGAGCTATCAAGAACAATGTGGTTAAGAGGCAGTGTCACAAATACAAATGGACCAGGTACTACCAATTTATCTGTTTGCCATACAGATGGCAGTAACACTCAAGCTAATAATTCACAAAATGCTGAAGGCAATGTAACTGTAGATTTTACTCCAACACTTCAGGCACTTACTTTTGTAAATGGACCAGGTAATGAGGCAACTATTACAGCTGGAGCAGATAATGGAACTAAGACAACTGCAAATACAGATACAAGTTATATGACTTCAACATGTTTTAATGATGCTAGTGCTCAAGCTTGTTCTTTTAACACTCTTCCATCATTAATTGCTCAGGGTGCACAACATTTCATGGGTGCGTCAAATGGTACGCAAATTTCTGGTGTAGGTACTGCTGATTGGAATAGTAGAGACTATTGGATGACAGCGCCGTATTATGCATCTACTGAGCATATCTGGATGAGCGATCTTGAGGCGGCTGATACATCTTTGATTTTAATGTATGTACTTGCTACTCCGTATACAACTAAAGCTGGCATTACACCTACACTTAAGATGTCCTTTTCTGTTGAAGATGCATTGGATGTTGATTTCTTTAAATCTGAAGTAGGTGGTAAGGACGATGTTTTAGGATGTACAGTTTATGTAGGATCACCAGGCGTCTCAATGTCACTATACGATTAAAATTTTATTAGTAACAATATTTCTTAAAACTAAATCAACTTATATTCTTTTTACATAACTTTTATATGATATAACAAGATCATGAAAATCTTGATATGCGGACTTCCTGGATCTGGAAAAACTTGGCTTGCAGAGAGACTAGTTGGTAATTTAGATAACTGTGCTTGGTTTAATGCCGATATTGTCAGAAAAAATGAAAATGACTGGGATTTCTCTCCAGAAGGGCGTTCAAGACAAGCCAATAGAATGAAAACACTTGCCGATACTGAATCCAGTGAAGGAAAAATAGCAATTTGTGATTTTGTTGCTCCCACCAAAGAAATTAGAGAGTCATTTGATCCTGATTATTTAATTTGGCTTGATACTGTAAAAGAGGGGAGAGTGGTATCCGAAAAAAAAGAAGAACTTAGAGATGCAAATGATCTTCCTTTTGATATTGAAACACTTGAAAAATCAAAGGAATTTCAAGATACTAACAATGTTTTTGACCCACCATTAAATGCACATAAAATAATTAAATCATTTCTGACTGATGAAGAAATTAAACTACTAGCTGAGGAGATCAAATCTAATGTTTAATTGGCAAAAACCTACAGTTCAGATGCTTGGGCGATGGCAACCATGGCATGATGGACATACAGCTCTGTTTAAAAAAGCTTTGGAGATAAATGGCCAAGTATGCATTATGTATAGGGATGTTGCAGGTGCTGATGCAGGTGTTGAAGGTCAGGCAGACAATCCATTTGACTTTGAAGATGTAAAAAAAAGAATTGTTAGTGGACTAACTGAACATGGGTACAAGGAAAATGAAGATTTTGTTGTTATAAAAGTTCCAAATATAGTTGATATTTCATATGGTAGAGGTGTTGGATATACTTTTACTGAACATGATTTAGGTGAAGAAATTCATAAAATTTCAGCTACTAAGATTCGTGCAGATATGAGAAAGAAAGAAAAACTTTAATTTAGAATATTGTTGCGCCAAATATTTTAACCCCTCCATCCTCTTCACCAAGAACCAGACGACCAAGATATTCTCCAGAAACTTTTGTACTCGCTTGCTTGAATAGAACAGTTATATATTCATCTCTTCTTATGCATCCAAGAAATGTTCTGTCATTACTAAGACTAGTAATAACCTTGTTATTTGCCCATTGTTTAGCTATTTCAGGTTCATTTGCACCCATTAACATCCGAGCAGAAAAATCTTTGGTAAACCCATAGTAATCTTTGTTATTAGAGTGCTTAACTAGACTGTCCCATAAAGGATTGGCAATTTCTAGTATTTCACTATCAGTTTTTTTAGTTAGACTCATTTTTCTTCATCAACAATGTGATAAAGAGGAGCTTTTTCAAGTGTAAATTTTCCAGTTTCAGGATCACGACGTGAAACTGTTAAGCAGTGCCAATTGTCATCGTCTAGTTTCATATGGTCACCGCGATAGTAATAGCCTGGCCAGCGAGTTTCTTCCCTGAAAAGTGTATGTTCTGCAACACATTGTGAAGTTAATGCTCGATGTTTTAGCTCCCAAGCTCTCATCAACTGGTGATAGTCTTCAGCTCCAACATGTTCGAGATCTTCTTGAAGCATATCTAATAGTTCGAGTCCTCTATTTAAAAGATTTTCATTAGTCATATAGTTTACACCAACTCCACCAACATACTCATCCATAATTTTTTGCAGTCTTTGAAGACCTTGAATGGGTAATATATAGCTTGGTGAAACTGTTCCAGCAGTAATTTCATTTCTACCTACTTTGTAATTTTCCATAGGCTTATAAATGATTTCTTTAAAATTATCACATTGATCATCACTTACACTTATTTCTTCTTCACCCATATCTAATATATATTTAACAGCAGCTTTAGCAGCAAGTCTGCCTTCAGTAAAAGAACCTGATGAGAATTTATGAGCACTTCCACCAACTGTGTCACCAGCACCAAATAGACCATCAACAGTAAGCATTCTGTTGTAACCCCAAAAGTATTCTGGGGGAGAAAGATCTTCAGGACCACTAACCCAAGCTCCAGAGCAAGTTGCATGAGAACCCATGACATATGGTTCGGATGTTGTTAATTCTGGATTTGTATATTTAGGATCAATATTTTGAGAAGCCCATACAACAGCTTGACCCACAGTCATTCCTAAAAAGTTTTCCCATCCAACTGTTTCAAGGTGAGGATCCTGAAAAGCTTCAGTGGTAACCATGTGAATTGGACCTCCACCAGCCTTAACTTCTTCAATAAAAGCATGATTTCTTAAACAAGTAGGTACAGGCGTGTGATCGATGTACTCGCCTACAAGTTTTTTTGTTGCTTCATACCATTTTTCTTCATAGTTCTCACCGTTTCCATTTTGAGTATAGGTTTTAAGGTGAAGGAAATAAGCTCCTACTGGACCATATCCATCCTTAAAACGCGTTAGAACAATACGGTTTTCCATTTGTGTCATTTTAGCTCCAACAGCGATTGGCAGGGCATAAGCTGAACCATTGCTCCATGGAGCATACCAAGTTCTTCCCATACCTTCTCCAACAGCACGTGGTTTAAATATATGAGAAGCTCCACCAGCAGCAATGATAACGGCCTTGGCACGGAAAACATGATAGTTGCCAGTTCTCATATTAAAACCAACGGCACCGCCAACTCGATTTTCTTTCTTTTCATCCATTAGAAGATGAGTAATCATTATTCTGTTATAAATTTTATCAGCTGATTTTTTTGCTGCTTCAGCAACAATTGGTTTATAGCTTTCACCATGGATCATTATCTGCCATTTACCTTCACGGAGATAACGGCCTGTTTCTTCGTTGCGCATCATTGGTAAGCCCCAATCATCAAACATATGAACGGTAGAATCAACGTGTCGTGCCATATCATACCCAAGATCTTCACGAACTAATCCCATTAGGTCATTTCGAGCATAGCGAACATGATCTTCAGGTTGGTTTTCGTCCCATTGCATACCCATATAACAGTTAATCGCATAGAGACCTTGCGCTACTGCTCCACTACGATCAATGTTAGCTTTTTCAACACAGATAATTTTTAAATCTCTTCCCCAATATCTTGATTCAAAGGTTGCTCCCGTTCCAGCCATTCCTCCGCCGACAACGAGGATATCACAATCCTCGTATACTGTTTTAACTTTAGCCATTAATTAATAATAAACTCCTTGTTTGAAGCTTTCTTTTTTGATTTTAGGTAACCCAGTATCAATATTTAATCCATTGGGCTCCGAATATAAAAGTTCTGAATTTAGATCATCTTTATTAGGAATTTCTTTTTCAGCAAGTTTAGGAATATGTTTGCCCCATGGTTTGGTTGTAATTGGAGAAACAAAGTTTTTTTCATGACCGTTTCTAAATTTTATTCTCCAAGAAATAGTTCCTTTTTCTTCTTCACGTAAAACTCTCACTTTATGGTGCATTGGAGCAAAATCAGCATAACCCCTTGCATCTATTGCATTTTGAGGACAGGCCTTAACACATGAATAGCATTCCCAGCACATATTGGGTTCTATATTCACGGCTCTTCTTGTTTCTTTATCGATATGCATGATATCTGATGGACAAATATCTACGCAATGGCCACACCCATCGCACCTAGTCATATATACAAACGTTGACATGTTATACCTCTCTTCTTTCTCTATATAATATCATTTATTCTCAATACTAGTAGTGTTTAGGTGATTCTCTTTTTATACCTAAACCAAATTGTTTAGGCTTATCAGCTGGTGGAGGAAGATCATCTCTAAATCCATCAGCCTCTGAAAGATTTTTTTGTATTGCAGCACCAGGTTTATAAAACATGTGAGCAAACTTTGACCAGTATACTCCTCCAAATAAGAGAATATTTGACAGGCCAAATAAAACTAAGAATAACTTATCCCATCCAAGAATTCCTGCAGATTGAAGATAGGACCATACCAATCCTAAAGTTGCAGCAGCAAGTAGTGATAATACAAATAGATCAGCTCTAACTATTCGGTGCCATGGATTTGCTTCAGCTGATACATCTACTCTTAGAAAGAACCAAAACCAATACCCGCCAAGGCACGTCATAATTGCTCCAATATGCCACATCAGTGGAAATATATTTGGAGTATTCGCATTTGGAGAAGCGTAGCAAAAAATCATAATTGCTGAACTTATCCAAAACATTATAGAGCCATACATACCAAGAAGGTGAGCAGCTCTTCTTTGTCCAGCTCCTAACTCTGCAGTTGTTAGAATATCACTAGCGACAGTTTTTGTTACGATTGAGGCTACCTCAGCTGATCCAAGTTTTTTAGTTGCAGCGCTTTTAGCTTTTTTGTAGTTTTCAAAGAAGTATTTCATATTCTTCTTGTGGGCGATGTCAAATAATGTGCCGGCTGCAACCAAGACGATCATCACAATTACAAATAATTGCAACACAATCGATGGAATTGTAGAAGACACTTCCGAAAATGGATTTGTTATTAGCATACCTATATCTCTATTATATCAAAAAGCGCCTATTTTCCTAGAAAACTAATGCGATTAGTTGTTTATAAGATGGTTTTTATATTGTTCTCTTAAACCTGTTTTTACAAGCTTTCCAGTAGCCCCATGTGGCAGTTCCTCAACAAAGATAACGTCATCAGGAAGCCACCATTTAGCTATTTTGTCACTAAGGAAATTAATTACAGAATCTTTATCACAATCTTCGATTCCATTTTTAATAACAAACAATAAAGGTCTTTCATCCCACTTAGGATGCAATACTCCTATAACACATGCTTCAGCGACACCTGGATGACCTACAGCTGTGTTTTCAAGATCAATGGAACTGATCCATTCTCCTCCTGATTTAATTACATCTTTGCTTCTATCGACAATTCTCATATATCCATCTTCAGATATGGTAGATACATCACCTGTATCAAACCATCCATCTTCAAGAGCAGATTGGTCAGCTTTGTAATATCTTTCAATGACTCCTGGGCCTTTGACCACTAGTCTTCCATAAGTTTTGCCATCATTAGGCAAAGTCTTACCGTTATCATCAACAATCTTTATAGAACAACCATAGATAGATTTTCCCTGACTAGTTTGCAGTTCATATCTATCTTCAATATTCATTTCATCCATTTCTGGTTTATAGGCATTCATAGTGCCAACGGGACTCATTTCTGTCATACCCCAACCGTGATTCATGAATGCGTTATGTTTTTCTTGAAATGCTTTAATCATCGAAATTGGCGCAGCAGAACCACCAACTAAAACAGTCTCAACTGAATCTAAGGTAATATTATTTTTTTCAGTATAATTTAGTAGATCGAGCCACACTGTTGGTACTCCAACTAATTGTTTTACTTTTTCAGATTTAATTAAATTAGTAATAGATTCTCCATCTGTGAAAGGCCCTGGTAAAACTAATTTAGCTCCAAACATAAAAGCTGCATAAGGAAGACCCCAAGCGTTGACATGAAACATTGGCACAACTGGAAGAACAATACTGCTTGGTGTCATATTGAAACCATTACCAGCTGAAGAAAACCAGGCATGAACAATAGTTGATCGATGTGAATATAATGCTCCTTTAGTATTTCCTGTTGTTCCTGAGGTGTAACAAAGTGAAGAGGCAGTATGTTCATCAAATTCAGGCCATACAATTTCATCAGATTCATTTGCTATCAGATCTTCGTAGCAAATTAAATTTTTCACTTTAGATTCAGGCATGTTTTCCTTGCTAGTGAGGACAACTATACCTTTTACAGTTTTTAAACTATCAAGAACTCCTTCAATGATAGGTAAAAAAGGAGCATCAACAAAAATATATTTATCTTCAGCGTGATTTACAATGTATTCAACATGCTCAGGAAAGAGTCTTGGATTAAGAGTATGTAAGACCGCACCTAGGCCAGACACCCCAAAGTATAGCTCTAGATGTCTATACCCATTTACTGCCATAGTACCAATAACATCACCTTTTTTAATTCCCAATGCAGTTAAGGCATTAGCAAGTTGTTTCGATCTTTTTGCTGAATCTGCAATTGTGTAACGATGTATTCCACCTTCTACAGTGTTGCTGACTATCTCAGTTTTCCCATTGTTTTGAATTGCATGTTCTAAGATGCCAGAAATCAATAACTGGTCTTTCATCATATTTCCAAGCATCTTTGTCTCCTCAGATATTTTAAAATAATTTTATTATGTAGTATTATAAAAATAACTCAATTTTAAACTTTCATTTTCCCCCCTCAATTATAGAATATTTATATGCCAATTATAAAAGTTGATGACGTTGCCTATCCAACATTACAGGTTCCAGATTTGGACTTGCAAGAGAAATTTCTAATTGATTTTGGCTTACATAGATTGGAACGTACTGAAGATAAGTTATATATGCATGGCGAAGGTTCTCAACAATACGTTCACGTGTCTCAAAAAGGGGATGCTAAATTTCTTTCAGTAGCATTTAAAGCGAAAACCAGAGATGATCTAGAAAAACTAAGCAAAGCTGAAGGGTTTTCAGATATAGAAAAAATTGATGCTCCTGGAGGAGGAGAGTGTGTCTGGGGAATTGATCCGGATGGAATAAAAGTTGAAGTTGTATTTGGAATCAAAGAAAAGGAGGCAAGTAGTGATCTTGATTCCTGGAAAGTTAATACAGGAGGTAAACTCCATGAAGGTTTTGAAAGAGTTAATGTTCCTAAGCGATTTAAAAAAGGTGCCTATCCAAGAATAAAACGTTTTGCTCACCTAGGACTTAATGTTACAGATGTAGGGGCATCATTTGATTGGTATCATAATCATATTGGAATAATTATATCTGATGATTTGAGATTACCACCAGATTATAAAATGCGCTTAGGTATTTTTGCTCGACTTGATAGAGGAAAAGAGTTAGCTGATCACCATTCAATTTTCTTTATACCAGCACCAATGAGATCAAATGGTGTTACAGGCTTGAATCATGTTTCTTATGAAATGGTAGATATTGACGATGTGTTTATGGGTCATGAAATTTTAAAGAAGGAAGGTTACAATTCAGAATGGGGTATCGGAAGGCATTACCAGGGAAGTCAAATTTTTGACTATTGGAGATCCCCATTTGATCAAGTTCATGAACATGAAACAGATGGAGATGTTTTTGATAATACTGTCCCACCAAACATTGTAGAAGTTGATAAGGATGGTAATCCTACTGAGCCAGAAATGGGACCTTCACAGTGGGGCCCGGCAGTGACCTCAACTTTTGCCAATGATAAAGGTACGTAAAATTAATTTATTCTAATTTTCTCTTTTAATTGATTTAGAACTTTACTAATAACTGCATCTAGATTTTGATCTTGAGTCTTTATTCTATCAAAAACATATCTATCAGGTCTCAAGAAGACGGCGTCACAATTAAATTTTTTACAGTAGGTATCAAAGTCATTGTAGAGATCTTTGCAATGAATGCAATGCTCGTAATTTGAATCTTCGTAAGACTCAGTCAAGTTTATGATCTTAAAGTTAAGCTTTCTTAATAATTCGATATTTGATTCTGATATTGATTTAGTATTAGTAAAATTATTTAGGATCAGCCCAAAATTCTTTTTTAATAATTGGTCAGTATCATGATTTCTTCCATCTCTTAATTTTACATCTATATTATTAAAGTAATATGCCTCTATCGAAGGGTTTTTTATAACTGGCATATTGTGAATACCTTCTCCTAGTGCGATCCCTGCAAAGGCAGGGAATAAATTTCCTGTTCCAGAAAGTGTTGTGGCTAATCTTAAGAAAATGTTTCTCAAAAAAGCTATAATATAGCTTTTTGCATTTATTATATTTCCCATATTGATTGCTGCTCGCATAATCCTTTCTGCATGAGGTTTTCTTTCTGATTCATAAGTTTCAAGTATTGATTCATCAAATGTTCCATTTAATACCCCATTAATCTTCCACAATAAATTTTCTGCATCTCTACAACCAGAGTTTAACCCTTGGCCCATAAATGGAGGCATTTGATGAGCTGCATCCCCCAATAAAAACATATTATCTTTTCTCCACTGTTTTGCAGATGCTGAATGAAATGAGTAAACGGCCTTTCTATCATACGTAACATTGCTATCACCAATCCAACGATTGACATACTCTGTAAAAACCTCTTCTTTTTGTATTTCTTCTTCTTTATCGCCTGGCATAAATCCGATTTCAAATCTAAAACGATTTTTAGCACCTTGTATTATTGTTATAGGTCTTTTTGGATTACAAAATTGAATAGCATCAACTTCTTCAAAACATTCAAACTGCTTATCATTATAGCCATCTACAACCATCCAAGTTTGATCACAATTATAATCCTGTAATCCTATTTTTGATATTTTTCGTACAGAGCTTGAGGCTCCATCACTTCCAATTAAATATTTAGTAGTAATATTTTTTATTTCATTATTATTAACATCTTTAACAATACAAGTTACCAGCCCATTTTCTTGCCTATAATCAATGAGTTCCCATCCTTCTTTTATGGTATTAGTTTCATATTTAAGCGCATTTTCTCTGTGAACCCTATCGAACTCAGGTTGATACATAAATGACATTGAATGAAAATATTTATATTTCTCTTTTTCTATTAATTGTGCTCTAAAGATTAATTTTTCATTAGAGTCAATGTGATCTGCGGCACGAATTATTCTAAGATCTAATTCATTCGAGAACTTACAAACTGAAATTGCTCGCTCGCATTCTTTATCCCAAGTAATAGCTCTAGGTAATGGAAAAACACCCTGATCTTTGTCAATAATTAGAGATTTTATGCCATAGTAACCTAAAAGATTGGCGCAAGTCTCGCCCACAGGACCGAAGCCTGTAACAATTACGTCGTAGTCTGGATCAGTCATTAGATCTAGTAAACTATAGTAGTTTCCGGTTCTTCAATCACTTTATTATTAATAAATCCTAATTTTTCAATCTGAACTTTTACTTCATCTCCAGCTTTAAGCCAATTCTGATTTATAACGGCAGATCCTGAACAAGTTCCAGTTGGGATTAAATCTCCTGGATTAAGAGTGAATGCAGTTGATAGGTATTCAACTAATGTAAAGCAGTTAAATATTAAGTCATCTGTGTTTGTTGACTGTCTAAGTTCCCCATTTACATGAGTTTCTAATTTTAAGTTATGAGGGTCACCAACTTCATCACTTGTTACTATGTAAGGACCAAATGGACAATGTGTATCCCAAGATTTTCCCATAGTCATCGTCATCGGAGGGCCTCTAAATTGCCAGTCACGAACAGTAACATCATTAACAACTGTATAGCCATAAATTACATTTTCAGCTTTATCGTATGGAACATGTCGGCATTTTTTTCCTATTACAAAACCGAGCTCTCCCTCATAATCAAGAGCTGCTGAAGCCCGCGGTCGATGGATATCATCATACGGCCCGGCAACCGAGCTATTTTGTTTATTGAAGATATTTGGAAACTTTGCCTGTGGTTGACTACCCATTCTTTCTTTTGCAAGGCCTTCTACTTCCTTTAGGTGGGCTTTATAATTTAATCCGACAGCCAATATTTTAGAAGGTTGTCTTATGGGAGCTTCTATCCTTACGTCACTTAAATTAACTGAGCTTTCTTTAGAAGATATTATATCTCTTGCAAATTTTATTCCTTCTTCACCAAGTTCAATAAATCCAACCATTGTTTTTGGAAGGCTCGATTGAGAGAAATCATAAACAAGATCGTCCTCCACAGCTCCAATTTTCTGAGTACCATTGTGTGTGAATGTTATTAACTTCATTTATTTCTCCTTAAGGTATTGGCATGAATGAATAAAATGAATTATAGTGACTTTCTTGTTCTAATCAAAGCCTAATAATATGCTTGAATATTTTTTACCTCTATTAACACTGTGTATGATTCAATCAGGTACACCTGGACCAAATAATATAATGCTAACGGCATCAGGTAAAAATTTTGGGTTTATAAAGACAATTCCTCACATGCTAGGAGTTGTTTTGGGATATCTTACTTTACTTACAGTATTAAGCTTAGGTCTTATTACTATCTTTGATCAATATCCAATAGTCCAAGAAATTTTAAAATATATTGGAGCATGTTATCTATTATATTTAGCATATCGAATTTACTCTTCAGATAATAAAGATGATCCATCAAAATCTAGACCTTTAACATTTATTGAAGTTACATTGTTTCAGTATGTAAATCCTAAAGGAATTATGATGGGTATTACAACTATTACTATTTATACTGATTTTCATAAGTATGAATTTATTGATAGTTTTGTTGAAGGAATGATGTTTATTTTTTTATCCTATACAATTGTTAATATTATTGCTGTTATAGGATGGACTGCTGTTGGAGTTACTTTAGATAATTTCATTAAATCAAATAAAGCCATAAAAAGATTCAATACTATAATGGCAATCCTACTAGTTCTGACAATAGGCTTAATTTTTTCTAATTTTTCTTAATGTTAAATAAGAATTTGATCATCTATTTAGTATTATTTCACTGTTTTATTATTGGAATTTCTAACTATCTTGTTCAATTTCCTATTTCTCTATTGAGTTATAATTTTACTATTGCCACCTTTACATTTCCATTCATCGTTCTTGCTACTGATTTAACTGTTCGACTACTAGGAGCATCTCCTGCAAGAAAAGTAATAGCATACGCCTTTATCCCAGCTTTCTTTATATCACTTTATTTTGCAGATTTTAGAATTGCTATTGCCTCTGTAGCTGCTTATGCATTTGGTCAATTGTTAGATATATTTGTATTTTCAAAAATAAGAACTGCTGTAAATGATGATGGGTTAAAAATCGGAAATTACTGGTATGTTGCTCCAATTATAAGTACTTTTTTTGCACAATTAATTGATACGTATTTATTTTATGGATTAGCATTTTATAACTCAGCTGATGAATTCATGAAAAATAATTGGATTAATATTGCAACCAATGATTTTGGATTCAAACTGTTTGTTTGCTATATTGCGTTTCTTCCAATTTACTTAATTGTTTTAAATAGATTGTTTTTTTTAATTAAGAGAAAATGAATTGACGAATTCATTGCCAACAGATAATCCAAGTTGATAATCCTTTTCCATAATTTTTTTATCCGTTGAATCTCTTCTAGTTGTAAGTCTGTGAGGAGGGCATATTTGATGTATTTTACAATCTTTAGGAGGGTTATTTATAAACCTTAGTGATTCATTGTAGGTCTTATCATGAGTTAACATTGCTCTTCTAAGATTTGGGTAATTTCTTAAATAGATTGCAGCTATATAATTTTCTAATTTTATTTTTCTTTTAAATTCTTTTTCATAAGTTCTTATTATTACAATTTCTCTTGCTCCCATTTCATATGCTTTTTTCACAGGAATTGGATCCGTTATTCCACCATCAAATTTTCTTTGACCATTAATAATACTTGGTGTTTTAACAAGGAAAGGTAATGTGCCGGACGCAATCATTGCATCGATCCAATAAGATTCTTCAAACTGCAAATACTCTGTTTCTGCAGTATATGCATCCGATACAGCAACTGAATATATTTTATCGTGAATATTATTTTTTAGTTTAGTTAAGTCAGGTTTGAAAAAATTATCAGCATCTTTATACAAATCATGAAATGAGATTACATCTTTCTTTGAGAATAAATTTTTATAGTTGATATACTTGGATTTTGCTCCAAATAGTATTTTATCAAGATTATTTTCGGACTCTCTCATGAGATACCAGAAAAGAACTGCTGCACCGTTTGAAACGCCAATATAAATATCAAATGGATCAAAATTATTTTTTATAAAAGAATCTGTAATTCCAAATGAGAAAACCCCTCTATTTCCGCCACCTTCAACTACAAGAGCTGTTTTTTGCTTGTTCATCATATGATTAAGTTAGTAAAATTACAGAAAAAATCAAATGTGTTCGATCGTAATTTTAAGACAAAATGATAATGAATGGCCCTTAATTATAGGAGCTAACAGAGATGAGATGGTAGGCCGGAAATGCTTGCCCCCAGGAAGGCATTGGGATGATCGTCCACATGTTTTTGCCGGAAAAGATTTAGAAGGAGGAGGAACATGGCTTGGAATTAATACTGAAGGTCTAATTGTGGCAATAATGAATCGTATGGATACATTGGGCCCAATGGAAGACAAGAGGTCAAGAGGAGAGCTTGTTTTGGAAGCATTAGATCATGCGGATGCAAGTGAGTCATTGAATGCTTTAATTGAAATTGAAAAAGATTCATACAGAGGTTTTAATATGTTTATTGGAGATAACCTAAATGCTTATTGGATAAAATCTGATGAAAGTTCATCATTTATTGAATATTTTAATGTTCCAGATGGTCTTTCAATGATTACTGCTTATGATCGAAATGACATTTCATCAGCTAGAATTAAAAACTATCTATCAAAATTTTCATTAGCAACAACTCCTGAGCCTGGTAAAGATGAATGGCAAGACTGGGAAACTTTGTTAGGTAGTACCTACTGTCATAATAACGAACCACTTTCTGCAATGTGTATAAAGACTGATATTGGATTTCAAACAGTTTCATCCTGCTTAATTGCTGTTCCAGGGTTTCAACCAAATCGTGGGTCAAAGAAACCAGTTTTTAGATATGCCAATGGTTCACCAGACATCCATAGTTTCGAAGAGTTAGAAACCTGACGCAGAAATACAATCACTCTCTAATATATTGATTTTATTAAGGTTTATTTTACAAAAACATGACAATTGGTTCATTTTTTTTTATTGTTTGAGTTAAACATATACTTATAATCATGAAACTTTTTAATTTTGGAGCTTTTTAATGACTGATTGTTTTATTTATGATGCCGTAAGAACACCTCGCGGCAAAGGCAAAAAGAATGGCACACTTCACGAAGTGACTGCTTTAGAGTTAGCAACTCAAGTTTTAAATAACATAAAAGATAGAAACACTATTGATACAGCGGATGTGGATGATGTTGTACTTGGATGCGTTGCGCCTGTTGGAGAACAAGGTGCATGTATAGCTAGAACAGCAGTTCTAAATGCTGATTATGATCAATCTGTTTCAGGTGTACAAATTAATAGATTTTGTGCTTCAGGATTAGAAGCTACAAATATGGCTGCAGCACAAGTTATGTCTGGACAAGCTCAGATGTCAATTGGCGGTGGCGTTGAATCAATGTCAAGAGTTCCAATGGGTTCTGATGGCGGAGCCATGGTTGCGGATCCATCTGTTGCAATTAAAAACTATTTTGTTCCTCAAGGCATTAGTGCAGATTTAATTGCTACAAAATATGGATTTTCAAGAGACGACGTTGATAGTTATGCGGTTGAAAGTCAAAAAAGAGCAAAAAAAGCTTGGGATGAGAATAGATTTGATAAATCTATTGCTCCTGTGAAAGATATTAATGGCTTAACAATTCTTGATCATGATGAACACATGAGACCTGAAGCAACAATGCAATCGCTAGGTTCTCTTGATCCTTCATTTGTAATGATGGGTGAAATGGCTGGATTTGATTCAACTATTCAACAAAGGTACCCTGAAGTAGAAGCAGTTAATCATGTTCATACAGCAGGTAATTCATCTGGAATTGTTGACGGAGCTGCAGGAATTTTACTTGGCAACAAAGAAATGGGCGAAAAATACGGTCTTAAAGCTCGTGCAAAAATTAAAGGCTTTGCATCTACTGGTTCTGAGCCGAGTATTATGCTTACCGGTCCAGGCTATGTTTCAGATAAATTGTTAAAAAATCTAGGAATGGATAAGAGTGATATTGATATTTGGGAATTAAATGAGGCTTTTGCTGTTGTTGTTCTAAGATACATGGAGCACATGGGTATTGATCATTCTGATATTAATGTAAATGGTGGAGCTATTGCAATGGGTCATCCGTTAGGGGCTACTGGAGCAATGATTTTAGGAACCGTTCTTGATGAGCTTGAAAGATCAAATAAATCTACAGCTCTTGCAACTCTTTGTGTTGGTGGCGGAATGGGCACTGCGACAGTTATAGAGCGCGTCTAACTAAATTACAAAATAGGATAAAAATGACTGATTTAAGTTATGAAATAGATAGTGACGGCATTGCCGTCATAACATGGGATCTTGAAGATCGTTCAATGAATGTTTTGAATGCTCGCTCAATGGGAGAGTACAAAGATATACTTAACAAACTAATTCCAGATGAGAATGTTAAGGGAGTTATCTTAAGAAGTGCAAAGGATGCTTTCATAGCAGGAGCAGATCTTACATCAGCAGATACCTTTGGATTTGATCAGATTCAAGAAGATAAAGTTAAGGCTGCAGAGAAAATTTATAATGGGAATATGGAAATGCAGTTGCTTTTTAGAAGCATGGAAAATTCTGGAAAACCATTTGTAGCAGCAATCAATGGACATGCCCTTGGAGGTGGATTTGAAATCTGTTTAGCTTGTCACTACCGTGTTGCAATTGACAATGATAAAATCCAAATTGGTCAACCTGAAGCAAAAGTTGGACTAATTCCTGGAGCAGGCGGAACTCAAAGAGTTCCACGCTTAGCTGGTGTTAATCAGGATATAATGGGCTTTCTGATGGCTGGTACTCCATTTACTCCAAAGAAGGCATTAAGCTCTGGATTAATTCATGAAGTTACAGATGCAGATAGCTTAATGGCCGCAGCAAAGAAGTATATTAATGATGGTGGCAAAGCTGTGCAGCCATGGGATGAAAAAGGTTACAAATTCCCTGGTGGATTACCTTACACTCCTAAAGGAGCAATGATTTGGGCAGCATCTTCATCAACGTTAAGAAAGATGTCTTATAATAATTACCCTGCTCAGTCAGCAATACTTTCTGCTATTTATGAAGGTGTTCAAGTTCCAATAGATGCAGCTCTACGGATTGAAGCAAGATACTTTACAAAAGTTGTTATGGATCCAGTTTCTATGAATATGGTTCGAAGCCTATTCATTAACATGCAAGCATTGAACAAAGGAGCTAGAAGACCAAAAGAATTTGAAAAATATGATGTAAAGAAAATTGGTATACTTGGAGCAGGTTTGATGGGGGCTGGAATAGCTTTTGTTACAGCCAAAGCAGGAATAGAAGTTATCTTAATTGATACAGATCAAGAAGCTGCAGAAAAGGGAAAAGAGTATTCAACAAAAATATTGGATAAGCAACTTAGCAAGAAACGAACAACAGAAGAAAAAAAAGAAAAGTTGTTAAATTTAATTACTCCAACTACTGATTACTCTCTACTCCAAGGAGCTGATTTAATAGTTGAAGCAGTTTTTGAAAATAGAGATATTAAAGCTGATGTAACTGCAAAAGCTGAAGCTCAAATTGCTGAGACAGCTGTATTTGGATCAAATACTTCTACACTTCCAATTACTGGTCTCGCTCAAAATTCTAAGCGTCCAAATAATTTTATTGGTATCCATTATTTCTCACCTGTTGAAAGAATGCCTTTAGTTGAAATCATTATGGGGAAAGAAACATCTCAAGAGACATTAGCTAAAACAATGGACTATGTTCAGAAGATTAAGAAAACACCGATTGTTGTTAATGACAGCAGAGGATTTTATACAAGTCGAGTATTTGGAACTTATACTGGAGAAGGCGTAGCTATGTTAGCTGAAGGTATAAAACCTGCGCTAATAGAAAATGCTGGAAAAATGACTGGTATGCCTATGGCTCCATTAGCGCTTTCTGATGCAGTAGCTTTAGATCTTGCATGGAAGGTTACAACGCAAACTAAAAAAGATTTAGAGGCAGAAGGAAAAGAGTATCCAGTTACTCCTATGCACACTCTTCTTGAAGAAATGGTTGAAAAACAAGGTCGATATGGAAAGAAAAACAATAAGGGTTTCTATGAATATCCTGAGAATGGGAAAAAATATTTATGGCCAGAGCTTTCTAATCTATGCAAAGAGAGTGATAAGCAGCCTGAAGCTGAAGAACTTAAGAAAAGATTTTTGTATATTCAAGCTTTGGAAACTGCAAAATGCTATGAAGAAAATGTATTAACTGATGTGCGTGATGCAGATATTGGAGCTATTTTAGGTTGGGGAATGGCCCCATGGACAGGCGGACCGCTGTCTTTTATCGACATGGTAGGTATTAAAGAATTTGTTGCTGAAGCAGATAATCTTGCTCAAAAATACGGAGAAAGATTTACTCCATGTAAGCTATTAAGAGATATGGCCGCTAAAAATGAGCGTTTTCATTCAAGTGGTAAATCTGGCCAAGCAGCTTAAATAATACTAGAATTTATTAATAATTTATCAGTTTTTCTGAATTGAAAGGATACTTATGGCGAATACAACACCTACGACAAACTCACTGGAGAATTATTTTCTACCATTCACAGCAAATAAAGATTTCAAAAAAGATCCTAGATTATTAGACAGAGGTGAAGGTGTTTATTATTGGAATCATAAGGGAGATAAGGTTATTGACGCATCTTCAGGACTATTCTGCGTACCTCTTGGTCACGGCAGAAAAGAAATAGCGGACGCTGTCCATCAACAATTACTAAAACTTGATTATTCTCCAAGTTTCAATGTATCTCATTTACCTGCTTTTACTCTTGCTGAAAAATTATCTAAAATGTTGCCGGGTGATTTAAATAATGTTTTTTTCTCAATATGTGGATCAACAGCAGTAGATTCAGCTATTAAGATTATTCAAGCCTATCAGCATGCTATAGGCCAATCTCATCGAATGAAATTCGTTTCAAGAGAACGAGCCTATCATGGAGTGAACATTGGCGGTACATCATTAAGTGGAATGATTAAAAATAGAGAAGTGTTTACGGCAACCATGCCTGGTGTAATACATTTAAGACATACATGGCTTGAAGAAAATAAATATACTAAAGGGCAACCAGAAAATGGTGCTCATCTAGCAGATGATTTACAAAGATTTGTTGACATGTATGGACCTGAGTCGATTGCTGGTTGTTTTGTTGAACCAATTGCAGGCTCAACAGGAACACTTGTGCCACCAAAGGGTTATCTTGAGAAAATTAGAGCAACGTGTGACAAGTATGGGATTGTTCTAGTTTTTGATGAAGTTATTACGGGCTTTGGAAGAACAGGAAAAGCATTCGGTTCTATTAAATATAATGTACAGCCAGATATGATGACGATGGCGAAAGGTATCACCAATGGTGCTCAACCTATGGGTGCTGTAGGAGTTTCAGATAAAATTTACAATGCAATAATGGATAATGGTCCTGAGCATGGAGTTGAGTTTTTCCATGGCTATACTTATTCTGGTCATCCAGCTTGTGTTGCTGCATCTCTTGCTACGTTAGATATTTATGAAAAAGAGGATATTTTTGCACGTGGAGAAAAAATGTCTTCTTATTTTTTGGATGCTGTATTTGATGCATTTAGCAATATTCCTGCAGTCACAGATATTCGTGGAGACGGACTTATGGCAGCAATTGATCTGGCAGTAGACAAAACACCTGGCGTAAGAGGCTATGACGCTCAAAAGAAAACTTTTGCCAATGGAGTTCATATTAAATTTACTGGAGATTGCGGCATTATCGCTCCTGACTTGATTGCAGAAGAAAGTCATATAGATGAAATGCTTTCAAAAATTAAGGAAGTAGTATCCAAATACTAATTTTTTTATGAGTACGAGCAAACAGCATTTGCCAACAAAGGCCGATGTCATTGTTATTGGTGGAGGTGTAGTAGGTTGCAGTCTTGCGTACCATTTAGCTAAAAAAAACGTAAGTACTGTTTTGCTTGAGAGAAAATCTTTAACTTGCGGAACTACATGGCATGCTGCTGGACTTGTCGGTCAACTGAGGGCATCAAAGAATCTTACTTTGATGGCAAAATATTCAACAGATCTTTACCAGGAATTACAAAATAGTAAAAATCGCTCTCTAGGATTTATTCAAAACGGCTCTTTAAATATAGCTGAATGTCCAGAACGTATGGAAGAAATAAAACGTAGTACGTCAATGGGAAGAAACTTTGGACTTGATATATCCATACTTAATCAGGATGAAATTAAAGAACGCTATCCTTTAGTAAACACTGATGGAGTTACTGGTGGTGTATTTTTACCCAAAGATGGCCAGATAAATCCAGTTGATGTAACAATGGCACTTGCTCAAGAGGCAAAATTACATGGAGCAAAGGTATTTGAGCAAACAAAAGTAAATGGATTTGTAGAAGAGAATGATGAAATCAAGACTGTTGTTACAGACAAAGGTGAGATCGAATGTAAAAAAATTGTTATTACTGCCGGCATGTGGAGTCGAGAAGTAGGAAAACTTTGCGGCATCAACATTCCCTTACACGCGTGTGAACATTTTTATGTTCTAACTGAACCTTCGGATGATATTCCAAAGAATTTACCTGTCTTAAGAGTGGCTGATTCATATATTTACGTAAAAGAAGATGCTGGAAAGTTATTAATTGGGGCGTTTGAGCCAAAGGCTAAACCTTGGGGGATGGAAGGAATTCCTGAAGAATTTGAATTTGATAGCTTGCCCGAAGATTACGATCATTTTGAGCCTATATTATTAAAAGCAATGAATAGATTGCCCATACTTAATGATCTTGGAATCCAAACATTCTTTTGTGGACCTGAGAGTTTTACTCCAGATGACAGGTATTACTTAGGAAAGGTTCCAAATAAAAAAAATATATTTGTATCAACCGGTTTTAATTCTATAGGCGTTCAATCAGCTGGTGGAGTTGGAAAAGTAATGGCAGAATGGATTACTGATGAGCGAGCTCCATTTGATTTGTGGGATGTAGATATAGCAAGAGTATTAGATTTTCAAAATGATGAAGAATATCTTAAAGAAAGAAGTACCGAGACATTAGGATTGCTCTATAAGATTCATTGGCCGTTTTATCAATATGAAACTGCAAGAAATATAAAACATTCACCTCTACATGAAACCTTAAAGAAACACGGAGCATGCTTTGGAGAATTAGCTGGATGGGAAAGAGCTAATTGGTATGCCGATGATCCAAAAGAAGCAATTTATGAATACTCTTTTAGTAAGCAAAATTGGTTTGAGAAATCACGTAGTGAACATTTATCAGTTAGAGATTCTGTAGGACTATTTGATCAGACATCGTTTTCGAAATTTTTAATCCATGGAAAAGATGCTCTTAGTTTATTGAATTATTTATGTGTGAGTGAAATGGATGTACCTGTTGGAAAGATTGTTTATACACAAATGTTGAATTCAGAAGCTGGAACTGAGTCTGATTTGACTATAGTTAGAATTAATGATGATGAATTTATGGCAGTTACCTCTCCAACATCTCATAATAAAGATCTGTATTGGATTAAAAATAATTCTAGTGACTTTAAAGAAGTTCAAATTGATGACATTACAGAGAACTATGGCTGTCTATCGCTAATGGGACCTAAATCGAGAGATTTATTGCAAAGTATAACCAATGAAAATATCTCAAATGACGAGCTACCTTTTGGGTATTCGATTAAGACAAATATTTTAAAAGCAGAATGTAGAGTAAATAGAATTACCTATGTTGGAGAACTTGGTTATGAGATTTATGTTCCAAGAGAATACCTTAATGATGTATTTGATCTAATCTATATTGAAGGTGAGAAACATCAGTTGGTTCTTGCCGGATACCACGCCTTAAACAGTTTACGAATGGAAAAAGGCTATCTTCATTGGGGTCATGATATCACCATTGAAGAAGATCCCTTTGAAGCAGGAGTAGGGTTTTGTGTAAATCTTAAAAAAACTAAAAAGTTTTTAGGTCAGGAGAAACTTGAAGAGAAATTAAAGGAAGGAAGTACAAAAAGACGGGTAAATTTTAGTTTACACGATAAAAATGTTCTTCTATACCATAATGAGCCTATTTTTTATGACGGCAATCCAGTTGGTGAGATAACTTCCGGAATGTATGGACACTATCTGGATAAATCTTTGGGAATGGGATATATAAATTTTGAAAATAAAGATAAACTTGAAGGAATGTTGAAAGAACAAAAATTTGAAATTGAAATTGCTGGCTCAAAATATAAAGCCGATGCATCTCTTGCTGCTTTTTATGATTCCAAAAGGGAAAAGATATTAATTTAATTATATTTAAGGATTTAGTATGACAAAAATGACAACAGAAGAAGCTTTTGTAAAAGTACTCCAGAAACATGGCATTCAACATGCATTTGGAATTATAGGTTCTGCTTTTATGCCAATTTCAGATTTATTTCCAAAAGCTGGAATAACTTTTTGGGATGTTGCTCACGAAACAAACGGAGGAATTATTGCTGATGGTTACACAAGATCTACTGGAAAAATGTCAATGTGTATTGCTCAAAATGGACCAGGGATCACTAATTTTGTTACCCCAATAAAGACCGCTTATTGGAATCATACTCCAATGTTGCTAGTGACACCTCAAGCAGCAAACAAAACAATTGGTCAAGGTGGATTCCAGGAAGTTGAACAAATGGCTTTGTTTAAAGATATGGTTTGCTATCAGGAGGAAGTGAGAGATCCTTCAAGGGTGGCAGAAGTACTTAATAGAGTTATTTCAAAAGCTTTTCGTGGATCTGCACCAGCACAAATAAATGTTCCAAGAGATATGTGGACTCAAGTTGTTGATATAGAGATTCCAGCAATGGTCCAAATTGAGAGACCTTCAGGTGGTACTGAAGCTATAACTAAAGCTGCAGAATTATTATCTAATGCAAGTTTTCCAGTTATCTTATCAGGAGCAGGTGTGGTATTAGCGGATGCAATAGATGACTGTAAGAATCTTGCAGAAAAATTAGACGCCCCGGTTGCTTGCGGTTATCAGCATAATGATAGTTTTCCTGGAAATCATAGTTTAGCTGTTGGTCCTTTAGGATATAACGGTTCAAAAGCAGCGATGGAAATTATTTCAAAAGCTGATGTTGTTCTAGCTCTCGGAACAAGATTAAACCCATTCTCTACTCTTCCATGTTATGGAATTGAATATTGGCCTGAAAAGGCATCAATCATTCAAGTTGATATTAATTCAGATCGTATTGGTCTGACAAAAAAGGTAACTGTTGGTATTTGTGGTGATGCGAAATTGGTTTCTCAGCAAATTTTAGATAAACTTGGAAAAAATGCTGGAGATAACAATAGGGAAGATAGGAAAGCACTAATCCACCAAACAAAATCTGCTTGGATGCAAACATTGACCAGCATGGATCACGAAGATGATGATCCTGGCACGACATGGAATGTTGATGCAAGAGAAAGAGATTCTGATCGTATGTCTCCACGAATGGCATGGAGAGCAATTCAATCTGCACTTCCACGAGAAGCCATTATTTCATCTGATATAGGAAATAATTGTGCCATAGGTAATGCATATCCAACTTTTGACGAAGGAAGAAAGTACCTTGCGCCAGGACTATTTGGGCCATGTGGATATGGATTCCCATCAGTTCTTGGAGCTAAAATCGGCTGCCCTAATATTCCAGTTGTTGGATTTGCAGGTGATGGGGCATTTGGAATTAGCATGAATGAGATGACTTCATGTGCCAGAGAAGAATGGCCAGCCATTACTATGGTTATTTTTAGGAACTATCAATGGGGAGCAGAAAAAAGAAATTCTATACTTTGGTATGATGATAATTTTGTTGGTACTGAATTAGATCCTGATTTGAGTTACGCAAAAGTTGCTGAAGGCTGTGGACTAAAAGGAATTAAAGTTAGAACAATGGACGAGTTAACAAATACTCTTAGAGCTGCTTGTGAAGAACAAGAAAAAGGTGTCACAACTTTTATTGAGGTCATACTAAATCAAGAGTTAGGGGAACCTTTCAGAAGAGATGCAATGAAAAAACCAGTAGAGGTTGCGGGCATTAAAGCTGAAGATATGAGTCAGGATCAGTTAGGATAGATTTTCTTAATATTTTCTGCTTCTCTTAAGCCTGTTTGTAGTGCCATTTGAAGATATCCAGCTACTTTTACACTTGTTGCCTCTCCCGCAAAAAATAATTTAGAATTAACAGGGGTTGATAAGTGTTTTCTCAATAGCTGACTATTTTCACCAACTTTATTTGTACTGTAAGAGCCAAAAACGTAGGGATCCAAACTCCATTTTGAAACAAAATATGTATCAAGCTCTGAAACTTTATTGCCGTAAACAGCTTTTAATTCATTCAAAGCAATTTGAGCAACTTCTTCATCGCTTTTATTTTCTAACTTTTTTGCATTTTCTCCTGTTATCGTTGCAACAATAACTGGTTCTTTGCAAATAGGCTCTTCATTGATCCAAGCATGGAATTTACTTTCTTTATTAGCTACAACAATAAAATCTGTATCACCCCAAAATTTATGAGTAAATTTTAACATGACTTTATTTAAAGTGCCCCAACCTAGTTTTTCAATTGACTGTTGTTTTTTAGTTGGCAATTCGGGTGTAAATTTA
>CABWZX010000012.1 GCA_902510025.1 uncultured Pelagibacteraceae bacterium
GTTTAATCTATTCCATAAGTTGGCAACTGAGGATTGTCTACAGTTGGATCTACATATCTACTCTTTGCTAGATCTAAACAATCGTTGTCATGATTGTAGTAATTTATGCTTTTCATATCCAATTGATCCATTTTCGAAAAAGTGATATTTGATTGTACGCTAAACATAATATCACTAGGAACTGTAAGGTGACCACCTATACCATCATTGATTGTTCCATCATTTGAAAAAACTAAATGATCAGGAGCGCATTTTGGTACAACCCCCAAGACATGAAAAATTTCATGAAGAGCAAATCGTGTTGTGTTATTGAATTCAGGCTTAAATCCTCCGTTATTCTCAACACAGGAATCGTCTCCTTTTCCAGGATAATAAAGAGCAGCAGTATTTGCAGTTACTGATCTTTGAACATGTTGTGGAAGTTGAGATGATGCACATACATCTTTATTTGAACCTCCATAAACTACGAAATAGACCTTTTTTTCTTCATTAAAGCCTAGTCTTGATATTTCAGATTGGATTATATTTACAGCATTAATACCTTCTTTAGAAATAGATAAATTTTCAATTTCTAATCTTAAAAAAGTGATATCAATTTTTCCGTCATCTTTTCGATCAAATTTTAAATGCTGACCTTCAGGAAATAGTCTATCTTTAGTTTTCTTGTTAAACCACTTATCCATTTGGTGTGCTAACATACTAATCTGGTTATTTAGATCATATTTCTTATCTATTCCATCGCTTGGTAATGCATAGATAATATGAATATTGTAACCATCATCTATATCTGGCTGATCAACATAATTTCTCATCTCTTTTGAATTAACTGAATATCCAGTTAAAATTAATAACAAAAATATGATTTTCTTCATAATTAATGTGATTATATTATATTTTATAAATATATAAAATTTTTATAGGAGTCATCAATGAAATACATGAATGTAGTAAAATTTAAGGTTAAACCAGATTGTATAAATGATTACATTGAAGCATTAAATAATCAGCCGTCTTGGAAGGGAAATACTGAAAGCAGAACAATTCAAACTGGCGATAATACTTTTTGCTCTTATGGATTATGGGAATCAAAAGAAGCTATGGAGAGTGAAATGGGTAGTATGGTTGCATGGTTAGATACTGTTAGAGATATGCTTGAAGAGATTTCTCCAGAACTTGGTGTAACTGACCCTGTTTCGGGGCCAGTAATATGGGAAAAGAAGTAATAAATTTTATTTATTAAAATAAAGTGATATCTTGATAATAGATGAAGAGATTAATTGAGAATCCTTTTTTTACTAAAGGATTTCCGCAAGATAATGGCGTTGATAAAGTTAGTACTGACGTTGAGGCAGTAAGAAAATTACTTGCCCTTTGTCCTAAAGCATCAAGGACTCCTCTAGCATCATCAATTGCCTTAGCAGAAAAAGCTGGGGTAAAAAATATTTGGTTTAAAGACGAACGCCAAAGAATGGGTTTGGGGAGTTTTAAAGCCTTAGGCGCTGCTTACGTTATAGCTGATCATGCGTCTAAAGCAGTTACAAATAATGCTAGTGCAGATGAATGGAAAAAAGCACTTAATGGAAAATGTTACGTTACTGCAAGTGCAGGCAATCATGGTCTATCATTGGCTGCTGGCGCGAGGTTGTTTGGAGCAAAGGCTGTAATTTACTTATCCAAAAATGTTCCATCAAGTTTTGCCGATAAAATTAAAAGCTATGGCGCTGAAGTTGTAATTGTTGGCAATAGTTATGAAGAAAGCATGGAAGGTGCACAAAAAGCAGCAAGTGACAATGATTGGATGCTTTTATCCGATGTGACATGGGATGGATATGATGCTGGTTTAAAAGTTATGGAGGGTTATTTAGTTGCTGCAGCTGAGGCTTATGAAGATTGTCCAGAACCACCAACTCATATATTTTTGCAAGCAGGAGTAGGTGGATTTCCTGCAGCTATGGCTGCTCAAGCTAGAAGACATTTTGGAAATGAACCAAGAATTATAATAGTTGAACCAACTAAAGCCCCTGTACTTCTTGAATCTATTCAAGCCGGGAAAGAAGTTGAGGTTCAAGGAGGAGTTTCAATTATGGGACGCCTTGATTGTAAAGTTCCATCAACTAGAGCATTATCGTCATTAGCGAAAACCTGCACTCACTTCATGACAATAACAGATGATGATGCGGAAAATTGCATGAAAGAACTTGAAAATGAAGGTCTTGAAACATCTCCATCTGGAGGTGCTGGCTATGCAGGATTAATTGACTTAAAAAACTACAGTGAATCAGACCTCACCAATGATAGTAACGTAGTGATTTTTTTAACAGAAGAACCGGCCTAAAATTATTATTGATAAATTAATCAAGAAGTTATTTAATTCTCCTCATGATAGTCGACAGTTTATTTAAAAAGATCCTTAAAAAAGGACACTTAGTCTGGATTAAGCCTAATGGCCTAGATTTCGAATACGGAGATAAGACTGGAACTCCTATAAAGATGAGAACAACCAATGATTTCTCTGAAATTAAAATGATGATTAACCCTTCATTGCATTTTGGTGAATCTTATATGAACGGCTCATTAATTCTTGAAGAGGGAAATATTCATGATTTATTAAAACTTATTTTTATCAATATTGGATCAAACACAGATCATTGGGTAATGAAAGTTGATAGGGTTATAAGAGCTATAAGAAATAAAATTGTTTCTAGTAATTATATTGTTAAATCGAAAAATAATGTTGCTCACCATTATGACCTTTCAGACAAATTATATGACCTTTTTTTAGATAAAGATCGTCAGTACTCATGTGCATATTTTAATAGTCCTAACGATACTCTCGAGCAAGCTCAAATGAATAAAAAAGAACTAATTGCAAAAAAACTTTTACTGGAAGAAGATCAGAATGTACTTGATATTGGATCAGGTTGGGGCGGAATGGCTTCATACCTGTCAAAAAGATCAAATGTGAATGTTAAAGGTGTAACACTTTCAGAAGAACAATTTGCATTTTCTAAGCAAAGAAAAATCAATGAATCTCTGGATAAAGTTGAATATGCATTACAAGATTATCGAAAAGTTGAGGAAAGTTATGATCGTATTGTTTCTGTTGGAATGTTTGAACATGTAGGCACTCCTCACTATCAAGAGTTTTTTAATAAAGTTTATGAACTTCTAAATGAAAAAGGTGTTGCTTTAATTCATACAATTGGTCGTATTGATCAACCAACGACCAACGATGCATGGATTGAAAAATACATTTTTCCTGGCGGTTATATACCAGCATTAAGTGAAGTTATGCAAAGAGTTGAAAAATCTGGTTTAATAACAACAGATATTCAAGTATTAAAATTTCATTATGCGGAAACACTTAAGCGATGGCGATATAATTTTTATGACAATCTTGACAAGGTTAAAGAACTTTATGATGAGAAATTTTGCAGGATGTGGGATTTTTATCTATCTTCATCTCAAGCATCTTTTGAAGAATCTACTTTGGTGATTTATCAGCTACAATTGTCAAAAGACAAGAAAACTGTTCCAGATTCAAGGGATTATTTGCTGGTTTAACACGTAATTTAGGTCTTTTACTAAAAAACATTTATTGAGCATATCACCTGAAGTATTATATAAATTCCATTATGAGTGATAACCAAATAAACTTTATTGGCTGGATTCTGTTTACTATATCAGCAGTATGTTTTGTCATCGCAAGCATAGGAAGTTTTTGGAGCATGTCTGGAAGCTTATTCTTCTTAGTCGCATGTTTTATTTTTATGATCCCGTACTTTCATAAGAAGGATTAATATTTATATGAAAAATGATTTTACGCCCTTAATTAAACCAGATGAGATACTTAAGGAAAGTGAAATAGAATTCCTTAGAAAGAAAGATAACAAGAGTGGATTCTTTTTAATTCTTCATGCATGGTTTGTAATTTTACTTTGTATTTCAATATATTCTTTATTCCCAAATATAATAACTTTCTTTCTTGCTGTAATTCTTATTGGAGGAAGACAATTGGGCTTAGCTATTCTTATGCATGAAGGAGCTCATGGATTAATTAACAACAAGGTTCAAACAAACGACTTTGTATCTCAATGGCTATGCGCATTTCCGGTTTGGCTAGATACATATGGGTATCGTCATTATCACCTCTCTCATCATAGACATACTCAAAAGGAGAATGATCCAGACATTGGATTGTCGAAACCTTTTCCTGTTTCAAAAACAAGCTTTACAAGAAAAGTATTGAGAGATCTTTCTGGAATATCTGGTGCACAACAACGTTATGAATTAATTTTCAATATTCTTCTAAATAAGGAAGTTACTAAAGAAACAGTAAAAAATATCACTGGATTCAAATCCAAAAGCACTTTAGTTGGTATTTTACTATCTAACATTGTCATTTTATTAGTTATGTCATTATTTGGAACTTGGTGGTTCTATTTTGCTTTTTGGCTTTTACCTCTATTTACTTTTTATCAACTATTTTTAAGAATAAGGAACATCGCAGAGCATGCAGGAGTAAGGTCAGACTGTGATGACTTTAGCAATGCAAGAACTACGTATGCAAATATAATCGAAAGGGCTTTAGTGGCTCCTTACTATGTAAATTATCATTTAGAACATCATCTATTGATGTTTATTCCTTGCTATAAGTTAAAAAAAGCACATCAAATATTATTAAACAAAGGTCTCAAAGAAAAAATGGAAATCAAAACTGGTTATATTTCTTTACTCAAATCAGTTTTAGTTTAATAAGTATTTCAAATTATATTTTAATGAGCAGTCAATTTAAAACCGAGGATTTAAAAAAAGCATTTGGTTCATTTGCAACTGGCGTTGCTGTAGCTAGCTCACACAGCAATGGATTTACAATTAATTCATTTTCTTCACTAAGTTTAGATCCGCCGCTAATAATATTTAATATATATAAATCAGAAACAGATCACGTTGATTTTCTTAAAACAGGTTTTTTTGTAATCAATATTTTATCTGATAACCAGAAAGATATATCAAAGAAATTTGCTACTAAGAATAAAGATAAGGTTGCTTCAACGTCTCATAAAATCTCTAGTAATGGAAACATTATTATAGATGATGCTGTTGGGCATATTGAATTATCAGTGTTCCAACAAATTGATATTGCTGACCATGTCTTAGTAATAGGTAGAGTTGAGAATTTAAATATAGATGATGATAAAAAACCTCTAATTTATTATCGAAGTCGATATCAGGATCTTAAATAATTAGCTATGAAGAATAAGTATATTCTTGTATTACCTCTGTTACTTATGGTTTCTGCTTCAGCTATTCTTTTTACGTCTAAGCCAGTGATTAATGATTTATTAGATCCTGCAACTTGTAATTGCAGTGGCCCAAAGGCTTCTAAATCAAATTTAGAAAATAACTAGTTAGCAATCTCTCCATATCTATTTCTATTCTGACTTCCTTTTAAGCACCAAAAGAAAATCAATGTAATAATTCCAACGAATGGAATTAATACTATCAATAGCCACCAACCAGAACGATCAATGTCATGAAGACGTCGAATATATAGAGATAGCGAAGGAACAAAGAAAAGAAAGTATAAGAAAATATAGGTTGGACCTAAGATTGCAACTTCATTTATATTTTGAGTTAGTTGTAATCCTAAAATTTCTAGATTAAATAAACGATCAATCTGTATACCTATAAAACCAATAATAGTTGTAAATAAATAAAAGTACCAAAATTCAGATCTCGAAGATCTTGATTTAAAGTCAAAGCACTTTATAAAAGCATTTTTTATTGCATCTAAAAATGTCATAATCAATTTCTTAATAAAATTAAATGATTTACCTAATCTTTATAAATTATATATAATCCATAGATAATGAAAAAATCAATAAGAATAGGTGGGGCTAGTGGTTTTTGGGGAGACTCAGTTGTTGCTACACCTCAATTATTAAACAATAACAATCTGGACTTTATTGTTTATGATTACTTAGCTGAAATTACGATGTCAATTATGGCTCGAGCAAGAGCTAAAGACCCAAAACAAGGTTACGCAATAGATTTTGTAACAAGTGTTTTAAAATTAAATCTAAGGCAAATTGCAGAGCAAAAAGTAAAAATTTTATCTAATGCTGGTGGTGTAAATCCAGAAGCCTGCGCTGAATCAATACGCGAATTAATTGCTGAGCAAAAATTAGATTTGAAAGTAGCAGTAGTTCTAGGTGACGATCTAGTAAATAGAAAAAATGAGTTTGATGATAAAAAGGAAATGTATTCAGATATAGATTTTCCAAATAAAGATAAAATTGCAAGTATCAATGCTTACTTAGGAGCTTTTCCAATTGCTGAGGCACTTAAGGATGAGGCGGACATAGTAATTACAGGAAGAAGTGTTGATAGTGCTGTAACTTTAGCTGCTTGCATCTATTCATTTGGTTGGTCAAATTCTGATTACAATAAATTAGCCTCAGGAAGTTTAGCTGGACACATTATTGAGTGTGGAACTCAAAGCACAGGAGGAAATTTTACTGATTGGGAGTTAGTTTCAGAAAACTTACATCAGATAGGATACCCGATTGTTGAAATTGAAAATTCAGGTGAGTTTAATTGTATGAAATCTCAAAAAACATCTGGCTTAGTAAACTTTGGAACTGTTGCTGAACAAATGCTTTATGAGATTGGGGATCCTCAGGCATATATACTTCCAGATGTAATCTGTGACTTTTCACAAGTTGAGATCAAGGAACTTGATAAAGACGTTGTTAGAATTACGGGTGCAAATGGCTATCCAGCTCCAAAACAGTATAAAGTTTGTGCAACTTATGCAGATGGATTTAGAGCGGGGGCATCTTTGTTCATTTATAGGAATAGATGCGGCAAAAAAAAGCAAGAACATACGGAGAAGCTATTTTCAATAGATCTAGATTAATAATGCGTATGATGAATATTCCTGATTTTGATGAAACTAGCATTGAAATACTTGGTGATAATAGTCAATACAGTCAGCTTGAAGGAGACTCTAGCAATCGGGAAGTTGTATTAAAGTTTGCAGCTAAACATCAAGACATTAGAGCTGTTGGAATCATGTTAAAAGAATCTGTTGGGCTTGGATTAGCAACTCCACCAGGACTCTCAGGGTTTGTTGGTGGAAGACCGAAACCTTCGCCAATTATTCGATTATTTTCTTTTTTAATAGACAAGAAAGATTTAAATATAATTATCAATGATGGCAATTCATCCAAGACTTTTGAAGATGCTGATCCAGAAAAATTTGATCTAAATCTGATTTCAAGACCGGAAGCTCCTAAAAATGAAATTAATGATGATAAATATGTAGATGTTCCTTTGGTAAAAATTGCATATGGAAGAAGTGGAGACAAAGGAAATAAAGCAAATATTGGGATTATTTCTAGAGATGAAAAATTTTACCCAATTATTTGCAATTATTTAACTGAAGATGTCGTTAAGAAATGTTTTGCAAAATTTCTTAATGGCAATGTAGAAAAGTTCTATCTTCCTGGATCTAATGCATTAAACTTTGTACTTGATGATGTTTTAGGCGGAGGGGGGCCAGCAAGTCTAAGAAATGATCCTCAAGGAAAGGCCTATGCTCAAATATTATTAGATGAAATTATTCCTGTTCCAAAGAGTTTATTAGAATAAAAAATTATGACCCAACCATTATTAAGTGTTGAAAATATTGAAACTTATTATGGGCCAATAATGGCCATTAGGGGAATAAGTTTTAAAGTCTTTCCTGAAAGTATTGTAACAATATTGGGTTCAAATGGTGCAGGCAAAACAACAATCTTAAAAACTATATCTGGAGCAATTGATCCTAGGAAAGGTAAAGTATTGCTAAATGGGGAACAAATACAAAAGAAAGATCCAGATAAAATTCTAAAACTTGGCATGAGCCATGCTCCTGAAGGCAGAGAGGTTTTCCCATATTGTTCTGTTATTGAAAATTTACAAATGGGTGCTTTTTCGAGATCAGATAAATCACATATTCAAAAGGATATAGAGCAAGTATTCGAGTATTTTCCAATTTTAAAAGAAAGAAAAAATCAACCAGCTGGATTGTTATCTGGTGGAGAACAACAAATGCTTTGTATCAGCAGAGCTTTGATGAGTAACCCAAAAATTATGTTATTGGACGAACCTTCATTGGGATTATCTCCAAAACTAGTAAAAGAAATTTTTGAAATTATTATCCGAATTAATAAAGACCTAAAAACAACTATTTTACTTGTTGAACAAAATGCAAATATTGCATTAAGTAATTCACATTTTGGCTACGTATTAGAACTTGGTAGAATTGTAATGGAAGGTGATAGCAAAGAATTATTAGAAAAAGAGGATATTAAAGAATTTTATTTAGGTCAAAAGGATGAAGGAGTAAGAGGAGAAAGAAGATGGAAAAAGAAAAAAATGTGGAGATAAATACTATCCCACGTTTATTTTGGGATTCAGTGATTACTAAGCCAAGTAAAACTGCTATGCGAGAAAAGCATTTAGGAATTTGGCAGGCAACAACCTGGGAAGAATATGGCGCTTCTGCTAGATGTATTGGTTTAGCTTTACATTCATTAGGTCTTAAAAAAGGAGAGGTTGTATCAATTGCTAGTGAAGGTATTCCTGAATGGCTTTTTACTGATATGGGTATAATTGCTGCTGGAGGAATATCAAGCGGCGTATATACAACTGATTCCTCTACACAGGTTAAGTATTTAGTAAATGACTCTAAAACTAAATTTTATTTTGCAGAAAATGAGGAACAGTTAGATAAAATACTAGAAGTGAGAGATGACTGCACAAGTCTTGAAAAGATTATTGTATACGACATGGAAGGTCTTCACGAATTTAAAGATGATCAGGTTATCAGCTATGATGAATTTATTCAAATAGGTGAAAAACTAAATACTGAACAGCCGGATCTATGGATTAATTTAATCAATGAAGTACAACCTAGTGACATTGCCATATTAGTTTACACATCTGGAACAACTGGTCCCTCTAAAGGTGCAATGATTAGTAATCAAAATCTTATGTATTCTATTAATATTGGGCTTGAAGTTTTTAAACCCGAAGATAATGAGGAACAATTATCATTTTTACCACTGTGTCATATTCTTGAAAGATCTGTATCTGTAATGTTTCCCTTAAAGTCAGGGTCAGTGGTAAATTTTGCTGAAAGTATAAATACTGTACCTGAAAATATTAGAGAAGTGTCACCAACGGCATTTATCGCTGTACCAAGAATTTGGGAAAAATTCTATTCATCGATTACTATAATAATGAAAGATGCAACATTTATTGGAAAATATTTTTATAACTTATCTATAAAGGTAGGTAGTAGATATAAAGATTACTATGTTAATGGAGAGAATCCTCCATTGAGAATGAGGATTGCTTTCTGGATTTGTGATCAACTTGTATTAAAGAACATAAAAAAGCTTTTAGGTTTAAATAATTGTAAGTATGCATTCAGTGGCGCGGCTCCTATATCTCCTGAATTAATTAATTGGTATCTCTCATTAGGAATAGATATGAGAGAAGGCTGGGGTATGACTGAAACTGCAGGAGTAGGAACAGCATTTTATACAAGGGAAATTAAAACAGGTTTTGTAGGTAAGGCAGTTAATCAATCAGAAGTTAGAATAGCAGAAGATGGCGAGATACTTTTTAAAGGACCCGGGGTATTTTGTGGCTATCTAAATAAACCTGAACAAACAAATGAAGCACTTAGAGATGGTTGGTTACATACAGGTGACGTTGGTCAACTAGATAACCACGGTAATATGAAAATTACTGATAGAAAAAAAGATATTATTATTACTGCAGGTGGGAAAAATATTTCACCTTCTGAGATTGAAAATGAATTAAAGTTTAGCCCATTTGTTTCTGATGCAGTGATTATTGGTGACAAGCGTAAATTTCTGTCATGCTTGATAATGATAGATGAAGAAAATGTTATTAAATACGCTCAAGATAATGAGGTTCCTTTTTCAAATTTTGAAAGTTTATGTCGTACGAAAGAAATTGTTGAATTAATTGATAATGAGATTTCTAAAGTTAATAAAAAATTTGCCAATGTTGAACAGGTAAAGAAATTCTCATTAATTGATATACAGCTAACTGCTGAAGATGATGAATTAACGCCTACAATGAAGTTAAAACGTAAGTTTATTAATGAAAAATACAGCGATATTATTGAATCTATGTATCAATCTGCTTGATTTTCTCCCCTAAGCATCTAAAATTTTTTCTTTTAATCTGAGGAATGCCATGAAGAAATCTATTATATCAGTTTTATTTTCAATATTGTTAATCTTTACTCTCACTAATTGCAGTGATCAAACTGCACAAGGTGTCAGTGATTCCGAGATAGTTCTTGGTATTCATACTGATATTAGTGGCCCAGTATCATCTTTTGGTAAATACTCTGTTGAAGGTATTCAGATGAGAATTGATGAAATTAATTCTAATGGGGGAATACATGGACGACAATTATCAATTGTAGCAGAAGATCATCAATATCAAGTTCCTCGTGCGGTACAGGCTGCAAATAAATTGTTAAACAAAGATAAAGTATTTTTGATGGTAGGAAATTTAGGTACGCCTCAAAATAATGCTGTCTTTAAAACGCAAGAAGAAAAGAATGTTCCAAATCTATTTCCTCTTTCAGCTGCAAGATCTATGACCGATCCTCTTCACAGATTAAAATTTGGAGCGCTTTCTACATATTACGATCAATCAAGAGCAGGTGTTAAATGGGCAGTTGAAAATCAGGGGAAAAATAAAGTGTGTGTTTTGTATCAAGATACTGATTTTGGACAAGAAATATATGACGCTGTAATTGATCAACTTTCTGCAATGAATATGGAATTAGTTGAAAAGGCCACTAACAAACCTACTGATACAGATTTAACTTCACAAATTACAAAATTAAGAAATGCAAACTGCGAAGTCATTGCAATGGGAACAATTGTAAAAGATACAATCCTTGGTTATACAAAAGCCAGACAAATGGGATGGGATGATGTTCTATTTTTTGGCCAAGTAGCAAGTTATCATCCAGTAATAGCTAGTCAACCAAATGGAATTACAGATGGATTTTATGCATTTGCACAATTTCCAAGTCCAGATAAAAATAATTGCAGTACAGAGATTTGTGATTGGATAGATCAATACGAAGCTAAATTTGGAAATGCTCCAAATATAGGTTCTGCATATGGATACCAATATATGGATCTAACTGCACGTGCTCTTGAGCTTGCTGGTAAAGATTTAACTGTAGATACATTTATTGAGGCTTTGGAGAGTATAAAAGATTACAAAATACCATTTGGAGCATCCGTTCTATCATTTGGTCCTGAGAAACATCTAGGATCTAATGACTCTTACTTATTTATGGTTAAGGATGGTGCTTTTGTTCAAATGGATGTCAAGAATTACACGTATTAATTTCATGGTAAGATTTTTATTAATAATAGCATCTGTATTATTTTTATTTGTTTCCTGTTCTGAAAATTCCAGTGAACAAGGAATAAGTGATAGTGAAATATTAATAGGAATGCACACTGATCTAAGTGGCCCAGCATCTATGATAGGAAAGCAAAGTGCTGATGGAGCAAATATGAAATTTGCTGAATTTAATGATGCTGGTGGAGCTTATGGTAGAAAAATTAAATTTATAGTTGAAGATCATCAGTATACAGTTCCAAGAGCAGTCCAAGCCGCAAATAAATTATTAAAAAAAGACAAGATAGCTCTAATGATGGGTTCATTAGGTACGCCTCAAAATAACGCCGTGTTAACTGACCAATTATCTATGAATGTACCTAACTTATTTCCTTTAACAGCCGCACGTTCAATGTTTGAACCATTTCACAGACTTAAATTTACATCTGGTTCAACTTATTATGATCAAATAAGGACAGGAGTTAAGTATTTAGTTGAAAATAATAATAGATCAAATGTTTGTGTTCTGTATGAAGATACAGATTTTGGACAAGAAATTTTAGATGGTGTCAAGGATCAACTAAAAGAGATGAACATGACGCTAATTGAAACAGCATCTGCTAAACCTACAGACACTGATTTCACTGCTCAAATTAAAAAACTTAACAATGCAGGGTGCGATCTTGTTGCGTTAGGGACAATTGTTAGAACTACAATCTTGCCGTTCATGAAGGCAAAGGAAACAAATTGGACAGATGTTGATTTTGTTACAACTTCTGCAAGTTATTTTACTGTAGTTGCTGAACAACCTAATGGTGCAATGAACGGTTTATATTGCCTTAATTCAATTGTTTTTCCATATTATGATACAGCAAATGCGATAGAAAAAAAATGGTGGGATGATTTTAAGGAATTATATGATACTGATCCAAATACTGGTGCATTATACGGTTATATTTTTGCAGATATTATAATAGAAGCAATTAATAGAGCTGGAGCAGATTTAACCATTGATAGCTTTGTTACAGCAATGGAGTCATTAAAGTCATATGAAGATCCTTTAAAAACCGGCGCTGTTACCTTTAGTGAAACCCAAAGACAGGGAACAAATATTTCCTATTTCTTTCAAGTTCAAGATGAAAGGTTCGAAGTTATATCAGGACCAATTGCATATTAAGTTAAAGGAAAATAATTGGAAAATGCTGTTGTATTAGTTGCTAATGGTCAAAGACCAAGTCATCCAAAAATAATACAAATTATCAAAGATGCGGAGAAAATAATCTGCATTGATAATGGCTATTCAATAGTTAAAGATTTAAACATTATTCCATCAATCTTAATTGGAGATTTAGATTCTGTCGATTTAACTAATGTTGATCAGAGTGTAGAAATAATTAAACATAAAGATCAGAATTTATCTGATTTAGAGAAAGCACTAAATTATTGTATTGAGAAAGGCATCTCAAAAGTCTATTTACTTGCATCAACAGGATTAAGAGATGATCATAATTTAGCAAACCTAATCTTGATTATTGATTTTATAAAAAAAATTAATGTAATAATTTTATCCGATGAATATGAGATAGAAGCTGTTAAGGGGAAAAAGGAATATAAGTGTAAAAAAAATACCCAAATTTCTATTATTTCAATTAATGAAGGCAATAAAATTACCACTGGCGGGCTAAAATATAATCTTAAAGATGAAGTTCTTAAATCAAGAAGTCATGGAATAAGTAATTTGACTATGGAAGATAATTTTTTTATTGAATGTGTAAAACCAGTATTATTATTTAAAAAATTATAATGAGCTCAAAATTTACAATAATTGGTGCGGGAATTTCTGGTTTAATGCTGGGATGCATTCTTAAAAAAAATTCTATTGATTGCTCAATTTATGAAAGATCATCTCAAATAAGTGAATATGATACTGGAATTACCATTTCACCAAATGGTTATCAATTACTAGAACATGTAAATATCTTAGAAAATTTAAGGGACGTATCCTGCAGACCATTAAATGTTGTTTATAGAAACGTTAATGGTTCTACAATCAAATCTATCCCATTAAATCTTTTTGGAAAAGTCATCACTATGAATCGAAAAGAATTAATTAGACTGTTACATGATCAATACCTAAGCATGAATGGCTCTATTTTTTTTAACCATGAAGTCATAGATATTGATATTGAACAAAAAAAAATAATTTTTAAAGATTTAGATAAGCATAGTTATGAAAATATTGCTGCTTGCGATGGCATTAATTCAAACGTTAGGGAGAAAGGATGTAATATAAAAAAACCTCCTTATTACAGTGGTTATTCAGCTTGGAGAGGAATAGGTAACTCTGACAGCAAAAACATTAACATTTATTTAGGAACTGACAGTCACGTTGTTTGCTATCCTATAAATGATAAGCTCGAAACAAGCTTTACTGGTATTTTTAAAACAAATAGTTCTTCAGAAGAATCATGGAAAAGGGAAGGATCGCACGATGAGCTTTCCAAAGATTTAAGTTCATACGATACTTTTTTACATTCACTGTTTACCTCCTCGAATAAAGTTTTTAGATGGAGTCTTTACCAAAGAGATAAGTTGGCATCATTTAAGACTAAAGATATAACATTATTAGGAGATGCCGCTCATCCCATGTTACCCTTTCTTGCCCAAGGAGCAAGTATGGCACTAGAAGATGCATTTATATTTGGAAATCTTGCAAATCATTTCAATAATGATTATGAAAAAATTCAAAGTAATTATGATTTATTACGTTTAAAAAGGGCACATACAATTCAGAGTTCATCAGAGAAACAAGCAATTTATAACCATGTATCAAATCCACTTTTATTGAAAATAAGAAACTTTGTATTAAAAAATACAAATATTGCTATGCGTAGAACAGAGAACATTTATAATTACAATGCGCTTAATGAATTAAATAAAATACTATGACAAATCTACCTAAGACTTCAGCTTCAGATGTAAACCTTGATAATGGATGGCTTACTATTTCTTTTAACCAACCAGAAAAAAGAAATGCATTAACTGAAGAGCTTTCAAAGGACATCAAAGAAATATTCGATGCCATAAAAGATGATCTATCTGTTCGTGGAGTAACAATGAGAGGAGAAGGTGGAATTTTTTGTGCCGGTGGAGATTTGAAAATGTTTAAAACAGGTTTTCAAGGTGGAGAACAAGGAATTAAAGATGTGCAAAATGCTAGTGAAGCAACTGGTCGCTTTTTTGATATGATAAATTCACTGCCCAAACCAGTAATAATGCTTGCAGAAGGTGCTGCCATGGCAGGAGGATTAGGGATGTTATGCGCAGGCGATGTTGTTATTGTTACAGAGGACTGCAAATTTGCGCTAACTGAAACTACACTTGGTATACCTCCAGCTCAAATAGCCCCTTTTGTTGCACAAAGAATAGGGCTTTCTAAGGCACGTAGAATAATGCTCACAGCCGCAAGATTTACTGGAAAAGAAGCTTTTGATATGGGGCTTGCAGATTTTTTAGCAAAAAACCCAGATGATTTAAGAGTAATCGAAAATGAGATAAAAAAAGGTGTAATGAAATGCGCTCCAGGTGCAAATGCAATCACAAAAGAAATTGTATTAGCTACGAGACACCTATCACGTGAAGAAATGATCAAATTTGCAGCAAAAGGATTTGCGGAAAGCATGTTAAGTGATGAAGGAATGGAAGGAATAGCCTCATTTATAGAAAAAAGAAAACCCAAGTGGTCTAAATAATTTTAGGAGAACCAATGTTGCAACAAGCATATGATTTCTGTGATGAAAGCAATGCAATTTATGATCTTTTATCAAATATAGATGACGATCAATTCAATGAATCAACTTTATTTAAAGGTTGGACTTTTAATAATGTTATCGGTCATTTGCATGTATGGAACTATGCCGCTGATATCTCGTTAAAGGACGGCGATGAATGGAAAGAGTTTTCTAATAATGTTTTAAAAGCTTTTGGAGGAGGGGCAACTTTTAGTCAATTCGAAGAAACAATTATAAAAGGCGCTAAAGGGAAGAAACTTCTCAATCTGTGGAAAGATTATTACTCAAATATGGCTGAACGTTTTGCAGTAGCTGACCCAAAAAAGAGAGTTAAATGGATGGGCCCTGATATGAGTGTGCTTTCATCGATTAGTGCGCGCCACATGGAAACATGGGCACATGCACAAGCAATTTATGATGCGCTTGGAGTAGATAGAATAAATGAGGACAGAATTAAAAATATTGTAATAATTGGCAATAACACATTTAGATATTGCTTTACTATTAATCAGAAAAGTCTGCCTTCAGAGACTCCTTATCTTAAACTGACATCACCATCAGGAAATATTTGGGAATTCAATAATCAGGAAAATGAAAATAGCATTGAAGGCATGGCGGAAGAATTTTGTCAGGTAGTTACTCAAGTAAGAAATATCGATGATGTTTCTTTGAATGTTAAAGGTGACATAGCAAAAGAATGGATGTCCATTGCTCAATGCTTTGCTGGAAGCGCTGAGCAACCACCTAAACCTGGTATTAGAAAGAAAGTCGAAAATTAAAATCTTAGGCTACTTGAACTTTATTTAATCTTTCTTTGATAATTTGTTCTGCTTCTGAAACAATTCTCTCAACCAATTCTTTGCAGGTTGGAATATCATGAATTAGGCCTGCTACCATTCCACAACTCCATGCGCCCGCATCCATAGTTCCATCTTTCATGATTTTAGGATAAACCCCAGCAACCTCTCCAAATATATCTTGAATTTGAAGTTTATCTCCAAGGTCTTTTTCCTTCTGTAAAATGCGATCTACTGCAGTGTTCTTTAAAACTCTTTCAGTGTTTCTTAATGGTCTCATAATTAAGGTAGTATCAAGTTCTGTGGCTTCAACTAAAGCATCTTTTACATTCTGATGAATAGGAGCTTCTTTTGTTGCCATAAATCTTGTTCCCATATTAATTCCTTCAGCTCCCATTGCCAGTGCAGCAACAAGTTGTTGAGCATTGCCCATGCCGCCTGAAGCAACAAATGGTATTGAAAGTTCTTCAGCCGCACGAGGTAATAAAATCATGTTGGGTATATCATCTTCTCCTGGATGACCTCCACATTCAAAACCATCAACACTAGCTGCATCACAACCTATTTTTTCAGCTTTTAGTGAATGTCTTACAGAGGTACATTTGTGTATAACTTTAATCCCAGCATCTTTTAGTAGAGGCATATATTTTTCAGGACTTCGTCCAGCAGTCTCAACTATTTTTACTCCACCTTTTACTATTGAATCTATATAGCCAGGATAATCAGGATTAGCAAAGCCAGGAAGGAAAGTAAGATTAACTCCAAAAGGTTTATCTGTCATGTCATGACATTTTGCAATTTCATTTGCTAAATCTTTAGGTGATGGTTGTGTTAATCCAGTGATTATTCCTAACGCTCCAGCATTTGATACAGCAGATGCCATCTCAGCAAATCCAACAAAATGCATTCCGCCTTGTATTATTGGATGTTGGATACCAAACATTTCAGTAATTTTTGTTTTAATCATTTCTGTCCTATTGTTAAAAGTTGAGATACGTGATTTTTATAAAAAAATTATGATATAATATTTCTGTTTTTTAAATAGTAAAAATTAATCTTATAAAAGTAGGAGAATTTATGGCAAATTATCTTAAATGGGGAAGTACATTCTTTATATTAATCGGCATTTTACTAACAAATCTTAATATTTATCCCTTGAACATTTTTATTCATGGGACAGGAGCAATAGGTTGGACTGCTGTAGGATATATAACATCTGATAAGGCGATTATGACTAATTTTGGACTTCAAATACCTCTATTTATTATTGGTAATGTATATCTTTTGGTATAGATATTCAAAATGAGTGAAAAAGAAGAAGTTGTAAATATCTTTGGCGATACAATAGAGGCATGCTGTCATGATCCTGTGACAGGCTATTTTCGAGATGGTTTTTGCAATACTGATGAACATGATTTTGGAAGTCATGTAGTATGTGCTGAAATTACCGAAGATTTCTTAATTTTTAGCAAATCGCAAGGAAATGATCTATCAACTCCAAGACCTGAATTAAACTTTCCAGGCTTAAAAGAGGGTGACCGGTGGTGCTTATGTGCTCTGAGATGGAAAGAAGCATATGATGCTGGTGTAGCGCCAAGAGTATTTTTAGAAAGTTGTCATCTTCAATCATTGTCATTCGTTACTAAAGAGCAACTTGAAGAATTTGCAGTAAATAGATTAAATTAATTTCAATGAAATATTTTTACACAATTTTATTTTTTTTATTTTTACCTTTTTTCGCATTTGCATCTGATTATAAACTTGAGAAAGTAATATCAAACTTGAATAAACCTTGGGGAATGAGCTTTATTGATGATGATAATATATTAGTAACTCAAAAATCTGGTAATATTTTAAAGATTAATTTAAATACAAAATCTATCTTAAAATTAGAGCACAATCTTGCTGTAACAGATCCCCATTGGCAAGCAGGAATGTTAGATATTTTATATTCTGATGGTTATATTTATGTCAGTTATACAGAAGACCGTGGTGGTGAAAAAACAAGCACATCAATAGCCAAAGGTGAATTAGTAGATAATAAAATTATCAATTTTAATAATATTTTTCAGTCTGAGCCACCTGTTGAAAATCAACTTCATTGGGGATCAAGATTGGTTATTAAAGATAAACTTTTATATGCAAGTGTTGGCGAAAGAGCTCTTGGAAGTGTTGCTCAAGATCCATCGAACCATATAGGGAAAATTATAAGAATAAAAACTGATGGGAGTTCTCCAGAAGACAATCCATTCGTAAATAATCCTAGCTGGTTACCAGAAGTTTATCAAATAGGTCTGCGAAATCCTCAGGGCATGGCTTTAAATTCAAATGACGGAGGTGTTTATATAACCAATCATGGACCAAAAGGAGGAGATTTTTTTGGTAAGGTCGTAGCCGGAAGCAATTATGGTTGGATGGATGTTGCATGGGGAGGAGTGGATTATGATGGATCAATCATTGGTGATGGAAGTGCATGGAAAGAGGGACTTTTAAAACCTATCTACCGCTGGATTCCATCTATTGCTGTGAGCAATTTAATTTTCTACAAAGGGAACCAATTTCCTGAATTAAAAAATAATATTGTCCTAACTAGTCTTAAGGCAAAGAAATTAATTAAATTAGATTTTATTGATGGCAAAGCATCTAATGAGACTGTTTTGATCAAAGGTATGGGTAGATTTAGAGATGTAGAACAAAATGAAATCGGTCAAATTTTTGTTATTATTGACGATGATGAAAGCGGCATCTGGGAGCTCAAATATAATTAAATGTTTTATATTATTTTTATATTAAAAATATTTTTATTCTATTTTCTTCCTATTTTTTCAATATTTTTAAAAAGTTCCAAAAATATATTAAGCATAAGCAATTTAATTCAAGTTTTATGGATAATATATGCAGGATTTCTATCCTATATACCTTTCTATTATTACTACAATCAAAATGAAGTTAATATTCAACACTTAATTCCATCATATTTCTTAATTATTATTTTATTTTTATTTCTAATATTGCCTTTTATTTATTTCATCTTAATGAAATTTATATTTAGCAGAGCTAGAATATATTTAAAAGTTATTGGTATTATTTTTTTAATAATTTCTTCATCTTTTATTTTTGGAATTGAAATCTATAATCATAGCAAAAGAGTAGTACTTGAAAATATTTGTTACACTAATCATAATTCATCTGCTGAACAATTAGAATGCTGCCTAAAAGCAGAATATATATGGAATGAGGGATTTTCATTTTTGAATGAAACTCCAAGTAATTGTAATAAATTTATGAGTTGGAATGATTAATATTTTAAGAATTTCAATTATTTTAATCCTGCTTTCTCTCACTCAATTATACGCGATAAACATCAATGATATTGCCGGCATTACTAAGCATGCACCACAGTCAGAAATTTATGGGATGATGAGCAATGAACATAAAAAATGGGCTAAGGAATTTCACAATGAAATTTCTGACATAGATAGATATAGAAACAACGTAAGGGAAATTGTTGGACATGATATTAAATTTGAGCCGAAACAAATCAAAATAAACGGAATAAATATGAGAATATCGATGAGATCTGAGATTAAGAATGGAGGAATGGCTGAAATACTCAATGCATCAGAATTTGCCTATAAAGGTAATACATTTTATTCAGTAACTGTTGATCATTCTAAATGTAAATCAAAAGAAAATTTCAGTGATTGTATGCAAGATAGCGGAAGTTCAAGAGTAGAACTTATTGCTGAAAAAGATTGGACATGGAAAGAAGGTACAGAAAAATGGCTTAATTATGCTGTAATGCCTGGGAAGAATATCTTATTTAATAATCGCTCAAGAAGGTTCACTGTAGGCCAGTGTCATCCTATGCAAGGAGAAATGATTAATTGGATGATAAAGTTTAAAAATAAAAATCTGATTCTTAGACATAACTTCAGATCACATCAAAATGATGATGGTAAATGGGAACAATCAAAATATTACAATTCAGAATTTACATTAAAAAAATTCAAGGCTAATGAGATTAATGGTTCGAGCGAATGGACTAATATTAAGATGCAATTTAAAAATACACATAAAGAAGATGGTATTTTAAGGGTTTGGGTAGATGATAATCTTGCTTATGAATACTTAGGTCCAACTAGTTGGAAGGGGGATAGGGATAGATGTACATTCAAACTAGGATTATATACCAATGCCAACCTTAAATCGGTAAATAAAGAAGGTAGAGAAAATATGGTTGTGTTAATTGACGCAATGGCAATTGGAAAGAATGAAGAAGACCTATTAAAGAACCTTAATAAAGATAAGTAATTTAACTTACTCCCCCATATACGAGTTAATTTTATTACTATTAATTACAAAATACGAACCCTTAACAAGAAATAATTACAGGGTTCGTTAATTATACTCTCTACGAATAAACTGAAATTAAATCGATTAGAGGCCCACTTTGTGTCGCGGTTTAACTTGCTAAAAAAAGTAGTTAAAATTTGTTAATATATAGTATTAATCATATTAATCGATTATGATAATTTATATGTGGATTTTAACTAGAGTATGGATACTTACTATAGCATTTTTACTAACTTTAAATTGCGTAATAGCAGAAAATCAATATGGACTAATTTCTTTCAGTAATACTGGAGGAGGAAATACAGTCGGACAAAAATTTGGAACAGTAAATACAACTACTTATTCATTTTCAAATCTTGGTCAAACAGCAACATTTAATGGCATGGGTGCACTGACTGCTGGTGTGAATCTAAGTACAGCTGGCTCAATGGGTGCTGAGGGTGACCCCATAACTGGTAAATTTTTCTTAAGAGCAGCCAACCCAAATAATTCTGATACAGAAGATATAGTTTCTGTATCTAAAAGTGACGGATCGACTTCTTTTTTAGGACTCACTCAGAATGATTTTGTCGTGGGTTTCGATACCATTGATAATAAATTAATTGTAAGAAGAACAACTGGTGGAGCAAATTCATTATTGAGTGTAAATGTTTCAAACTCAAATACTAGTATAATTAAATCAGGTTTTGGAACAGGCTCTGAAAGCTGGCAAGCAGGAGGAGTATCTGCTGTTGATCCTGTGAATCGAACTGCATATGTCTTTGATAGAGGTGGAGGAAAATTATACAGTATAAGTCTTACAGACGGCACAACAAGTTCAATTGATTTAGATACAAATATTGTAGCCATTTCTTTTGATCCAATTAATTCTCAAATGTATGGAATTAAATCAAACAATAGTTTTGTATCCATAGATAAATCTACTGGCGCTGAAACAGTATTAAACGGATCAGCTGGATCAATTTCTAGTTATGTACAGGCGATATCAGGTATTGATCGAACTTATATTTTTAGAGCTGGAAGTGATACTTATAAAGTATTGTCCCTTGATACCGGGGAACTTTTGAGATCGTTCTCTGAAGTTGATGCTGCTGATAAAGAAAGATTAATACAACTTTTTCCATATGCAAATGTTGTTATTGGTGGAACTGATGACTCTACTTACGCAACAACTATTACTGACACGCAGGCAAAATTAGTTAAGGTCGGAACTGGAGATACAAGTATAACTGGTACAAATCTTCACACTTTAGGAACGGAAATAAAAGCTGGTACATTGTCTATTGATGGCAATTCTTCTCAATCAACAGTTACTGTAGATTCTGGCGCAACATTAGAAGGAATAGGTACTTCTGGCGCTGTAACTAACAACGGAACAGTAGCTCCAGGAAATTCAATTGGAACATTAAATATTTCTGGAAATTATACTCAAGCTAGTTCAAGTACATTAAATATTGAGGTAGATACCGCAGGTAATACTGACACACTAGTCATTAGTGGTTCAGCGGCATTAAATGGTACTCTAAGAATAATTCCTTCTTCTGGATCATATTCATCACAGGCATTTAATTTCTTGACTGCAGGAAGTATATCTGGAACATTTTCAAGTATAGTTGCAACTAATTGTACTGCGCCATCTGTAACTTATGCGGCAACTTCTCTAAGCTTTACTCTGAATTGTAGCGCCTCAAATTCAACTAATTTTGATAATTTAGTTTCTTACTTTAACGACCTTACTGCATCAGGAGATCTATCAACAGTTGTAAGTGCAATAAATGGACTTTCAGGAAATAGCTACAATTCAGCTATTGAAAGTCTTGATTTTAATCATACAAGTGCAAGCAATAGAGTGAATACTCAAGTTAGTTCATCCAATTCAAGCTTTATTAACCAACGTATTACCGCATTAAATAGTTCTCTTTATTCAAATGAAATTAAACTTGCTTCCGCTACAAACGTTCTTAGTGATGTTTCTTATGATTCATTCCAAGATTTATTTAATGGTATGGGTCAATCAGGAAGCTGGGGAACATTCTATGGTGGAGAAAAAGATCAAAATGACATCACTGATATTGGGGTTAATGGATATGAAGATAGTTATGCAGGTGTAATATTTGGATATGACACAAAATCAAATGATCAAACCACAGGAATTGCATTTACTTATCAGGAAGGATGGATTGATAGTGATAACAATGAAGGTGTTTCTGATTACAATCTTTACGCTTTATCGCCCTATATTCATAAATTAATTGATCAACAAAAATCTATAACACTAGAGTCATCATTAACCATTGGTGATTTTGACAGTAAACGATATTTAAAATTTGCAGCTATAGATAGAACTGCATCCGCAAGCTATGACACTTATGGTTTGTCTATTAAAGGAAGTTACAATATAAGTCCTAATAATAAATTCTTAAAGGCCGATATGAATGATTCATTTGGAATAGGTTATATATTCTCGCATCGTGATAGCTTTACTGAATCTGGGGCGAATAGTTTAAATTTATCCGTTGGCAGTAGTGATGCTCATGCATTAATTGTAGATGCTACGCGTTCAATCTCATGGGATTTAAACAATAATGGAGATAAATATTTACCATATTCAAGCTTTGGAGTTGAAATCTTTAGTTATCTTGACAATCCAGATACAAAACAAAATTTAACTGGACAATCACAATTAACAACAAAAAGTGATGATGATATAACGTTAACTGGAAAAATAAAATCTGGGGTGTTTATAGATCTAGATAATAATCTTTTCTTTGATGCGCACGCTGCATATGATTTATCTGATAATGCTTCACAAACATTTGGCGCAATCAAATTGCGTAAAGTATTTTAATTTTACCGAAATCTCTCCACTTACTGTCTCGTTTTTTTTACTATTTGACTTTAATCGTGGTAAAATTTTATCCTACATAAAACTAGGTGTAGAAAGTATAATTAAATCAAGTAGTTAGTAAGATTTACTCCCCCATATAGGCTGTACGCACTTTCTCGTTAGCTTTAATTTCTTCTGGAAGACCGGTGGCTATAATTTCTCCATAATTTAAAGCAAGTATTCTATCTGATACTTTATTTACAAAACTCATATCATGTTCAATCATAACAACAGTTATATTTAATATGGATTGAATGTCTTTAATCCAAAAACCTAGATCAATTGTTTCCTCATTAGTTAAACCAGATGATGGTTCATCAAGAAGCAGTAGTTTTGGGTTTGTGCAAAGTGCTCGTGCTAGCTCTACATTTTTTTCTAACACCATAGGGCAGGCCAGAAATTATGGTATCGCGATAGTGTTGAAGGTCTAAAAAATCAATTACTTCTTCAACTTTTAATCGATGTTCAAGTTCAGTTTTTTTTACTTTTGGGGTAAAGAATAATTCATTTAATAGATTTGATTTTCTGTAAATATGTCTCCCAAGTAGCAAGTTTTGCAGGACAGTAGCATTTTCAAAAAGTTCAAGATTTTGAAAAGTTCTTGCAATTCCTAGTCCTGCAATTTGATGAGCTTTTTTCTTAGAGATATTTTGATTATTGAAATGTATTTCACCACTGCTTGGTTCATAAATTCTACTGATAACGTTGAATAGAGTTGATTTACCTGCTCCATTTGGACCTATAATTGTAAAGATTTCACCCTGGTCAACGGAAAAAGAAACATTGTTGAGCGCTTTTACGCCTCCAAATGAAACCGTTATATCTTGTATGTCAAAATAGCTCATTAAACTCGATCCGTTTTTGTAAATACTTTTTGTTTTTTGAATGTTTGTTTTTTATAGGTTGGAAACATTTCAAAAAATAATTTTATTTTTATCCATCTTCCATAAATACCAAGAGGTTCGTATAAAATGAAAAAGACTAATATTATTCCAAATAACATTGGTTCTAATCCAGGTTGAGATGCTATTGAGCTTGGCAAATAATCACGACAAATAGCAATAAGTTGAGGAAGAAAACCGACGAATATAGCTCCAAATACACACCCATGGAGACTCCCCATGCCTCCGACAACAATTAGAAGTAATAATGTTAATGAAAGAAAGATATTAAATATATCTGGAGCAAGATACCCAATGTAGTGCGCTAATAAAGCTCCAGCAAGGCCAGTAAAAGCTCCTGAAATAGCAAAAGAAAGGGCCTTGTATATTCCTAGATTAACCCCAAGACTTTGTGCGGCTATTTCACTGTCGCGTATTGCAACAAATGCTCTTCCAGTTGGGGATCGAAGTATATTAATTGCAGCAAACATAGATAAAACGAGGAAGAATAAGCACAGATAATAAAATACAGTGCTATTAGTTAAACTTATTCCTAAAATTTCTTCAGATGGGACAGCTAATCCTCTGTTTCCACCAGTAAAATGTTCCCAACGGATAAAGACATGCTCAGCAATAAAGCACAATGCGAGAGTAGCAATTGCTAAGTACATACCTGATAATCTTAAAATTGGTATTCCAATAATTGCACCAACTAAAAATGAAACGATGATAACGATAGGAATAGAAACAATAAATGGAATGCCATGGGTTAGTAAAAATGCGTGTGTATAGGCACCAATTCCAAGAAATGCTGCATGACCTAAGGAAGCGAGTCCAGTGTATCCAGATAAGATCATCAAGCCAATGCCAGCAATTGCCAGAATGCAAAT
>CABWZX010000013.1 GCA_902510025.1 uncultured Pelagibacteraceae bacterium
GATAAACAGAGTGCTTATTGGCATTATCCAACCAAAAAGATCTGGTTTTATAGATTTAACACTCGGTGGATTATTTGGTTTAGTGAGAGCTTTTATAGTAATTACTCTATTATTTTCTTTTATTAACTCAAATATAAATTTGAAACATTGGCCTAAATATATGAAGAATGGGATTTTTTTTGGTATGGTTGAACATGGAAATGAATTTATAAATACTGTGCCTAAGAGAATAGAAGAACTTACAGAGTACGGGGTTTAAATTGAATGAAATAATATGTTTAGTTACTGGTGCTTCATCAGGTATTGGAGCTAAAACAGCTATAGAACTATCCAAAATGTCTACTCATATCTATATTCTTGGAAGAAATATAGAAAAACTAGAAATAGTAAATGATCAAATTGTGCAGAATGAATGTAAATGCACAATTATTCCATTGGATATAACTGAATCTAATGCGTTAGAAAATCTTGCAAAAAGCATAGCCAAAAAAGAGAGTAAAATAGATATTTTAATTTCTTGTGCAGGAATAATAGGTCAGCTATCTACTGTAGAATCAATTAATGAAAGTAAATTCAAAGAAGTTATTGAGCTAAACTATTTATCAAATTTTAAATTAATTAAATCATTCCATTACCTATTAAAAAACTCTGATTATGGCAGACTAATTGTTGTTTCATCGAATGAAAAAGAAATTGGTAAACATTATTGGGGTATATACCAACCAATTATGAAAGCCTTAAATGAATTAGTGATCACGTATGCTAATGAAAATTTACGAACTAACATTAAAGCTAATATTGTATGTCCAAGTGCTGTTGATACTGAATTTAGAGATAGTATAATGCCTGGAGAAAATAAGAATAATCTTCTTTCTACAAAACAGGTATCTCAAGAAATAGTTAAATTAACAAAAAAAACCCTTAAAGATTCTGGTAAAATATTTGAAATTTAATTTGAATAAGGATTATCTGAACTAATAAATTTCATATAAATAGGAACTCCTTCCAATAAGAAATATCTGCGAAATTCATTATCAAAATATCTAATAAATAAATTTGGTGCTTTTTTCTTGCTATTAATAAATATTTTAAATTTTGGAATATTTGAATCGATTTGAACTATATATTTTGGTTTTATTTGTATATTTTTAATTTTGGGAAGTTTTGAATCTTTTGATATCTTTCCTATAAAATTGTTTAATTGTGTCTTTTTAATTTTTAATGAACACAAATCATTTTTCCTAATCATTTCATTTAAGAAATCTCTTATATTTTGACCTGAAAGAGCAGAGATAAAGTTAACGTTAATTTCTTTTGACTGACTGTACCTATTGTTTAAGAGATTTTTTATTTTTCTTTTAAATTCATTCTTATTGTCCAATATATCTATCTTATTGAAAATAAAGAATAGTAATTTTTTTCTACGTATAATTGTATCAGCTATCTTAAAATCTTGTCGAGTTATGTTTTCAGTTGAATCAATTAAAAGAATGGCAGCATCAATTTTTTCAAGAAGCTTTATTACTTTCTTATTTCTCGATTCTTCATCTTTATCGTAAATTTTATTCTTCCTTCTTAGTCCTGGAGTATCATGAATAATAAATTCTGTATTTTTAAAAATAAAATTTTCAAGCAATAAATCTTTTGTTAATCCATAAGTTTCACCAGTAGGAGAAATATCTTTTTTTATTAATTTATTGAATAAAGTAGATTTTCCTGAATTGGGTTTACCAATTATAGCAAAGTTAATCTTTTTATTGTTTGAACTTGAATACATTGGAGTTTACATCCATGATAAAAATCTGTTCAGTTAAGATTAGTGGATCAATCATTATTCCAGAAATACCTAAATTTAAAGAATTTTCTATACTTCCATCTTTTGGATTAACTTTTATTAATTCACCGAAGTAAGATATTAAATATAAGTTTTCATTTAATGCATATGGTCCTAACCAAAGGTTTTGATTCTTTGCTTTCTCTTTTCCTTTAAATTTTTCAAGTTGTCTTATCCAATAAATTTCTCCTGTTTTTTTATCTAAACATATTAATTTAGATTCATTTGATAATAGGTAAACTTGACCACCTGTAATCAATGGTGTGTTTTTTCCTGAAATATCTGAAATCCAATTTCTTTTTCCATTCATAATATTGATTGAAAGAAACTTACCATTTGTACTTAATGAGAATATATTGTTAGATGAAACAACCGGATTAGCAGTAATGTCTTTAATATCAAAATTACTAATAACTGAAATCTTTGATGTTATATCTGACCAAATTGGCTGGCCATTATCATATTTAAAGGCTATTAATTCACCATTGCTAAATGGAACAATTATAATATTTTCAAAAGCTACAGGTGATGCTGTAAATATGCTCTTTTTTGACTCAACGAGAGTTTGAAAGGTCCACATAATTTCACCTGAATCAAAATCAACTGAAAAAATACGATTATCAGCTGAAACAAAATAAATATTACCTCTATATATCAATGGAGATGACAAAATTGGAAAATCTATTGATCTTCTCCAAGTGATATCTCCAGAAATTGTATTGATAGATATTATTTGTCCATAGCCATCGACAAAAATTAATTGTTCATCAAAATAAGAAAGGCCTCCCCTAATCACCTCATATTTTGGAATATTCTCATTTTTAATATCAATTTTAAATTTTTTCTTATTTATTTCTGTATCTAAACATTCAATAAATCCACCATTAGTTAAATAGCACAAGTTATTTTCAAAAAATACAGGTTGTATCAAATTCAAAGGATTTTTTTTACCTGTAACAACTTTATCTTTTTTTTTAAAATTTATATTAGTAAAAATATGACCTAGATTATTGCTTGGATTCTGAAAATCTTTTGACCAATAATATATTTCTTTTGAAGATCCTAGCTGTATATTAGAAGAATCTAAAGTAAGTGTTTCAGAAATTTCTGCATCATACTTTAATACAGAGAATCTTTCACTTTCAGTGTCTTCATTAATTACTTTTTGAGAACAACTAAAGAAAATAAATATAAAAATAATAGGGATTATCCTTAATTTTTTATTCATCATTTTGATATTTCTTTATACTTTTTAGATCTTGCCTTTAATTCAATTGGAGAATTTTCATCTGAAATAATTGATTCAAAAATCTTTAGACTATTAATAGAATCACCTTCAATAAGAAGTTTTAATGCTTTTAACTCTTTAAAAAGGTATTTAAAATTACTTTCTTTTAGATGTTCTGAATCAATGATTTCAAAAAATGTATTATTATCTAAAATATCTAATTGAACCATTAGAAATTTATATAAAGCTAAATCTCTTATTGTTTGATCTAAAGACGTATCAGACGATATAGACTTTAAAAGCTCGAGAGCTTGATCCTTTTTTTCTATGACAAAGTAAAGTTCAGCTCTCTTAAGTTTTGCTAATCCCTTAATATAGGTATTACTACTTTCATCTAATTCAGATAAGCGATCTATAGAAACGTTTATATCTGTTAAATTTAAAGCGCTAATATATTCCGCTACAATAGTCTCATTTTTAGACTTTATACTTGAGAGATAATACTGATAACTAGATAAAGCAATTAATATAATTAATATAGTTCCTATAATATAGATTCTGTATGACCTCCAAATGCTTAATAATCTGTCTTTTCTGAGATCTTCGTCAACTTGTCTTAGTATATCTGACATTACTTAACCTTTGTTTGCTTTGATGATAGTTGGATTCATCGAATATGTGTGATTCTTAGTTGGAAATTCTTTATTTCTTACTTCGTTGCTATATGAATTCGCTGCTTCTTCAATTAATTTTCCAATATTAATGTACTCTTTAACAAATTTTGGAGTGATATTTGTAAGTCCAATCATATCTTCTGTTACCAATATTTGACCATCACAATTAGGTGAAGCTCCAATTCCTATTGTAGGAATAGATACTTGAGACGTGATTTCTGTTGCTAATGGTTCTGCCATTCCCTCTAAAACCATTGAAAAGGCGCCAGCATTTTCTAGAGCTTTAGCATCGTCAATATATTTACTCCAATCAAATTTATTTTTCCCTTTAATTTTGTAACCCCCATCTATAACTACGCTTTGAGGCTGTAGACCTATATGACCCATAACTGGAATAGATCTGTCAGTTAAATATTTAACTGTTTCATACATATTTTGACCACCTTCTAGCTTAATACCATCACAGTGTGTTTCTTTCATTATGCGAGCAGCATTATTAAAAGCTAGATTTATTGACTCTTCATATGTCCCAAAAGGCATGTCAACAACAACACATGCATTTTCAGAAGCTTCTACTACAGATTTTGAATGTTCTATCATTTGATCAAGTGTAACTGGCAATGTATTTTCGTAGTCATAAAGAACCATTCCAAGAGAGTCACCAACGAGCAAAAGATCAACATACTTATCTACCGCTCTAGCAATAGGGGCTGTATAAGCAGTTAGACAAACTATAGGGTCTTTGCCTTTTTGTTCCTTAATATCTATAATTGATTTTCTTTTCATCGGATCGCTTATAAGGCATTAATCGCAAAAATTCTATAAAAACGTCTAAGTATATAAGAAAAATTGCTCCTTATACTTATTATTTCCTTCTAACATTCGGTATAACATCTTCTTGATAGCCTTCTAAAAAAGCCACATCTTCTCCATAAATTTCTCTTTCAAACCACTCAATAAATTCTTTTGATCTTATTCCTTTCCAATAATTCCAAGAAGTTTTTGCTATAGGAGCTTTCATTGTGCCGAGTTTAAGCATATGCATACGCATTTTAAGATGAGATTCATCTACAAAGCCTTTTTGAACCTTTTCATAAGTATCAAAGATATCAACAAGCACTGTATTAACAAAAATAGCCACTCTCCATTTATCTGCGTCATCTAAATCTCCTTTAGCCCAATCCTTTGCAAGAAATTCACTAAATTCTTTATCTTTTGCAGTATTAAAATACCTTTCATACATTCTCTGAGTAAGTGAGTGACCAAACTGTGCTTTGGTTATTTCATTCTGTTGATGAATCTGAACACCAAGATATATCACAGAAACTACCACACCAAATGCAGCTACCATCTGTACAATAAGAATAATTGTTTCTGTGTTCATATTTCTAAACTATACATCATTATAGAGTTGTGGCAAAAACTTTGCTAAATGGCTCATTTCTTCTGCGCAGTGTTTTAATAAATCGTATGTAAGTTGATCTGGCAAAAGTATTAACTTTATTTTTCTTATATTGATTATCGGTTTGATAATAAAATTAATAAATGAATTAGAATGTTGAGGATTCATGCCTAACCAAAAACTACTTTGCATCATAGATCCATTAGTAGTTTTTTCTACAAGATGAGTGAGACTGCCTATAGAGACATTTCTATTTAAATCTCTAACATGCGCACAAACTGCAGTTTCTTTTTCAGGATCCAATTTAGGAAAGCCAAATTCTTCTGGCTCAGCAAAAGATATACAAAGATTATTTAATTCTTTGCCAATGTACTCCGTGACATATGAATCAACATGAATATATTTCTCTTTATCTGTTTGAAAACTTGAATTATCTATTTTTAGCTCAGATGAAATATGATCTCTTGGATGCCATAACTTATATCTTTCCGATTCTGACATATGCCAACCAAACCACCAATCAATCATCTTGGGTGTAACTTCAGGCATCTCAGTTATGCAAGTAACTAGTGCAGCTCCTCTGGAATTTCTACAAATACCTATAGAAAACTTTTCCTCCTTATGAACTTTATAAGCATGTTCATAACCCAAAAACTCACAATATTGTATTTCTTGTTTGATAGAATCTTTTATACTGTAAGACAATTCCCCCATCGAAATTTTGTACTTATCAAGATTCATTAGATTTAAAAATTAATCAACTGGGTTTCCAGAAATAAAATTGTTAATCAAGGTTGCAAGTTCAGGTCCAGCTTCTTCTTGACAAAAATGTCCCACTCCCTCTAAAGTCACTTCTGTAGGATTAGGTATTCGAGTCATAAAATCCTTTTTAAATCTCATAGTAATTCTTTCATCGCTTCCAAATGCAACTAAAAAAGGCTTGTCCCATTTTTCAAATACATTCACCCAATAATTTTCATTCTCCTGAAGTTGAGTTGGAATTAAATATGGAAAGATATGAGCGCCAGCTTTATATCTTCCGGATGGATAAGGAGCATCATAAGCTCTAATTTCTTCCTCTGAAAGATCTAATCTTCCAGACATTTGTATAATACCAGATACATCCATATCATCTGAGTAATAAGAATGGGAAATCCATTTTGAAAACATTTTAAGCCCATCCAGATCTGATGGTTCTTTTTTTTCATTAACTTTTTCCATAGCTGCCTTTAATTCTTCAAAAGTAACAGGACCATTCCACCAAACTAATAATTTAACAAAATTTTCAAAAATCCTACCTGAAAATCCACCTCTAGCAATCATTCCTGTATTAGATACAACCACTTTAGCAAAACGGTCTGGCATTTCAGCTACAACTCTCAGGCCAACTAGCCCACCCCAATCTTGGCCAAAAAAAGTAGTTTCATTTAGATCCAATCTTTGAACCAGTTCTTTCATTGTATTTATATGATGTTCATAACTATAATCATATTTAGAAATAAATTTATCTGATTTTCCAAATCCAATCATATCAGGAACAATTACCCTATGACCTGCATCAGTGAGAATTGGAATCATTTTACGAAAAAGATAACTCCAAGTAGGCTCTCCATGAAGAAGAAAAATAGGATCTGCATCTTTTGGACCTTCATCTAAATAATGAACTCTTAAACCATCAATTTCCATATAGTTCGGTTCAAATGGATAATCCTTTAAATTTTCAAATTGAATATCTGGAGTTCTAAGAATGCCAGGAGAGACTTCGTCTGCCTCGCCATACAATGTGAAACATAGTCCGACTAGAATGATGGACAATAAATACTTGATAAGTAAACTGGTCTCTCTCACTGGTGTCAATTCTCCTTCTTCAGATCCTCGTTCATAGTACCTGTTTTCTTAAGATTGTTTAGAATTGATTCCTTTAAATTGCTTAAAATATTCCATAACAAAATTAAGATCATTCTCCCTGTTCCCACTTGGTTCAAAAAGTTGTCCAATTTTTAAGGTCTTGCTGGGTGAATCAATTGATAAAAATAATATTTTTGAATTTGTTTGCTCAGCTATTCTAAGAAACCCACTTTTCCATCGATTAACTTTTTTTCTCGATCCCTCTGGAGACATTCCTATTGCTAACCCTTTTTCTTTTTCAACTATTTCTACTACATGATCGATTAAAAAAGCTGGATTATCTCTATTGACAGGAATTCCACCTAACCATTTAAAAAACCATGATAAGCCAGGTCTAAATAATGAATCTTTACCTAGCCATTTAATATTAATATTTAACGCAAATAGAGCTGCAATAGCTAATACAAAATCCCAGTTTGACGTATGGGGAGCAGCAATAATTACTATTCTTTCTTCATCCGGAATGTTCCCTGAAACCTGCCATCCAAAAAAAATTAAGGTAGTGGCACCCATCCATTGAAAAAAAGATCCCCATCTCCCTCTTAAATGTAATGGTACCTGATTTTTTGATACTCTTTTAACCATTCTCTTGTAGATCTTTTAGGTAAATAATTACAGCAGCCCATATTATAATAAAACTTACAAGCTTAATAATTGAGAATGTCTCATTATAATAAAAGTAACCTAATATAAATTGAAATGTTGGTGTTATATAAAAAATCATACCTGTGGGGCCTAAGCCACAAAGTTCCACCCCACGTACATAAAGAAACAAAGGTATAACTGTCATAGGACCAGCCAGCAATAGCAACAAACTTAAAGATGGATTTGATATGCCAAAATCATTAAAGCCATTAATTGTGATTATATAAAAAGCTACGATTGCAAATGGCAAAATAAATAAACTTTCAATTAATAAACCTATATCAGTATCAACATTTATTTTCTTTCTTAAAAGGTTATAAAAACCCCAACTTAGAGCAACGATTAACCCTACCCATGGTATAGATTGAAAATTAAATAGTAATAAAAAACAAATTGATATCAATACAAGTACAATTGAAATAATTCTTTTAGTATTTAGTTTTTCTCTAAAAAAGATATAGCCAAGAAATACACTTAAGATAGGCATTATAAAATATCCAAAACTTGCATTAATAATTTGATCTGATGAAACTGCATAAATCCAAACAGCCCAATTTGTAAAAATCAAAAGACCCGAAAAGAAAAGCGTAATTAGATTTTTAGTATTACTTATTATTTCAAAAAAAATACTCCACTTTGAGAAATAAAATGTAGTTAAAATTAAAAATAGAGATGTCCATATAGTCCTATGTAAAACAACTTCTATATGTCCAATATAAGAAACATATTCAAAGTATATAACTCCAAAAACACCCCACCAAAAGGAGCCCAAGGCTGTTAGCCCTAATCCTCTATTGAAGTCGGCACTATTCATAGTTAATTCTTATTCCCACTCAATAGTGCCAGGTGGCTTAGATGTAGTGTCGTAAACCACTCTATTAATACCTTTAACTTCATTGATTATACGTGTTGAGACCTTGCTTAAGAATTCTCCATTAAATGGATAAAAATCTGCAGTCATTCCATCAACAGATGTAACTGCTCTTAATCCGCATACTTGTTCATATGAGCGATGATCTCCCATAACTCCTACTGTCTTTACTGGCATCAGTACTGCGAATGCTTGCCATATTTTATCATACAGTCCAGCGTTACGTATTTCTTCTATGTAGATATTGTCTGCTTTTTGAAGAATATTAATTCTATCATTATTAATTTCTCCAATGATTCTAATCCCCAATCCAGGTCCAGGAAATGGATGACGTTGAATGAATTTTTTTGGAAGTTTCATCTCTAATCCCAATTTCCTAACTTCATCCTTAAATAGCTCTCTTAATGGTTCAATTAACTTTAATTTCATCTTTTTTGGGAGACCGCCTACATTATGGTGAGATTTAATTACTGAAGAAGGTCCTCCATGAAAACTTTGGCTTTCAATAACATCTGGATAGATTGTTCCTTGAGCCAGATATTTAGCTTTTTTAATTTTCTTTGACTCTCTGTCAAAAATTTTAATAAATAAGTTACCAATAATCTTCCGTTTCTTCTCGGGATCTGAAACGTTTTTAAGAGCAGAAATGAACTCCCTTTTTGCATCCTTAACAATTAATTTTGATTTAAAATGTTTCTTGAATAAGTCTACAACTTCTTTAGTTTCATTTAATCTCATTAGCCCTGTATCGACATAAATACATGTTAATTGATTACCGATTGATTTTGAAATTATAGCTGCGGTTACAGTGCTATCTACGCCGCCTGACAAACCACATATAACATGATCTTTATTAACCGACTTCTTAATGATGTTTTTTTGCATCCTAAGATGACTTTTCATGCTCCAATTTTTTTTGCATTTACATACCTTAAAAATAAAATTCTGAATTATCTTGTATCCATTTGGGGTATGCACAACCTCAGGATGAAATTGCAATCCATAAAAATTAAGTTTTTTATTCTCTGTAGCTGCAAATTTGGTATTACCGCTGGAGGCAATACTTTTAAATCCTTCAGGTATTGTTATTACTTTGTCTCCATGACTCATCCATACATCACAAGATTTCTTGCCTTTATTAAATCCATTAAGGATTAAACTTTTATAACTAGATTTTATTGCGGTCTTTCCAAATTCTCTTTTTTTAGACATTTGAACTTTACCGCCAAGTTGATGAACCATAAGTTGCATTCCATAGCAAATACCTAATATCGGTATGCCTAACTTGTAAATTTTCTTGTCTATGCTTGGGGTATTAGATTTATGAACACTTGCAGGACCTCCAGAAAATATTATTCCGAGTACATTGTTTTTCTTAACTAGATTTAACAAAGATTTGCTTGAAACTATCTCACAATATACACCTGACTCTCTAACTCTTCTTGCTATTAATTGAGTAACCTGAGAACCAAAATCGACTATGTAAATCATTTAAAAGTTACTCTGCTGACAATTGCTTTAATTTATCAATTTCATTACATTCTCCTGGACAGAGAATTTCCAAATTTGACAAATATTCTGCATATTCCTCAATATGGCCAAGGTTATAAGAAACTTTACCTAACAGAAAATTTAGTTCAATGTTTTCAGGAATTAAAGTATATGCAATTTTAAAATATTTTTCTGCCTTATCACTATTTTCTAAAGCTGAATACGATTTACCAAGTAGAATATAAGAGTCTGAAGACTTAGGATTAAAAACAATATTCTTTTCAAGATACTTTATAGATAATTCAAATTCATCTCTTTCAAAACTTTGAAGCGCTTCTTGATAGAAAGATGTTGAAGCTATTGAAAAGGAAATCGTAAAAAAATAAACTGTTATTGCAAATGCGTGTCTCATACACGATTTATTATACATTAGTAGGATAATTAGGGGACTCTCTAGTTATATCTACATCATGAACATGACTTTCTTTTAAGCCTGCACTTGTTATTTGAACAAATTTCACTTTCTTTTTAAAATCAGATATATCTTTTGAGCCAGTGTAACCCATCGAGGCTTTTAACCCACCTACCAATTGATAAATAATTGGAGTTAGAGGGCCTTTATATGGAACTCTTCCTTCTATGCCTTCTGGAACATGTTTATTGCTTTCTTTTATCTCTTCTTGAAAATATCGATCAGCAGAACCTCTAGACATTGCGCCTAGAGAGCCCATTCCTCTATAAGATTTATAACTTCTCCCCTTAAATAGATAAACTTCCCCAGGAGATTCATCTGTTCCAGCAAACAGAGAACCAATCATAACTGCATTAGCGCCTGCTCCAATAGCTTTAGCGATATCACCTGAAAACTTAATTCCACCATCTGCAATGATGGGAATGTTATGTTTACTAGCTTCCTCTGCGCATTCTAATACTGCTGAAAATTGAGGAACACCAATTCCTGCGACAACTCGGGTAGTACAAATAGAGCCTGGTCCTATCCCTACCTTTATGCAATCCGCTCCAACATCTATGAGTTCTTTTGTTGCTTCACGAGTAGCAACATTACCTATAATCATTTCAACATTGGACATTGATCTAATCTGTTTTACTGCTTCAATTACCTTTTCTGAATGTCCATGAGCAGTATCAACAACTAATATATCAACACCAGCATCAATTAATGACTCCGCCCTCTTGATTGCTTCATCACCCACTCCAACTGCAGCTCCAACAATTAATCTTCCTTTATTATCTTTGGATGAATTAGGATTTAATTGACTTTTTTCAATATCTTTAACTGTTATCAATCCAATGCACTTATCGTCATTGTCAACAACTAGTAATTTTTCAATTCTATGTTTATGCAATAAATCTTCAGCTTCGCTTGAACTTATTCCTTCTTTTACCGTAACAAGATTTTTACTTGTCATTAATTCTTGAATATTTTGGTCCATATTTTTTGCAAAACGAACATCTCTATTGGTAAGAATGCCAAGTAAAATATCATTGCCGTCAACAACAGGAATTCCAGATATTTCATGTGACCTCATTAATTCTAATGCATCTGAAAGTTTTTTTTCTGGGCAAATGGTTACTGGATCAATGACCATGCCAGTTTCAAATTTCTTAACCTTTCTTACATTCTGAGATTGATTTTCTATAGGCATATTCTTATGTAATATTCCCATTCCTCCAGCCTGAGCCAATGCAATTGCAAGTTTGTGTTCAGTTACGGTATCCATAGCTGAAGAAATTAATGGAATATCTAAACTAATATTTTTTGTTATTCTGGTTTTTGTAATTACTGCATTAGGAAGAACAGAAGAGCGCGCTGGCTTTATTAAGACGTCATCAAATGCAAGAGATTTTGGTATACTGGACTGTTCCATCGCTGATTAATAAGTGATTTGTATTTACTTGTCAATCAACTGACTTCTTTTTTTTTAGACATACTAAATATATTTCACTAGATTCTTTTCGACTAGAATCTGGTTTAAAAGATGCTACTTTCTCAAAATTTTTCTTAGCTTTATTTAATAAATCTTTGATATCACCGGATCTAAAATACTTTGCTACAAAATGTCCGCCAGTTGATAGATCCCTTAAAGCAATCTCAAAGATATTTTCAATTAATTCAAGGGATTGAAGAAAATCAGCTGTTTTATTGCCGGTAAGATTAGGAGATGCATCAGAGAGGAAAAGATCAAAAGGTCCTTCTTTTTTTAAAGTATTAGCAAAGTCACTAGATGTAAAATCTCCTTCAATAATTTGTACATTTTTCAAAGGCTTAACGTGAAGAAGATCAATTGCTATAATTTTTCTAGGACTATTTAATCTTTCTATCAATATCTCCGACCAACTACCCGGAGCAGCTCCAAGATCGACAGCGGAACTACAGGATTTTAATAAATTATATTTTTTGTCAATTTCTAGTAATTTGTAAGCAGCTCTTGAGCGGTATCTTTCCAGCTTAGATTTTTTAACAAATTCATCATTTAAATGCCTTTTGAGCCATTTTTTACTCTTATCAGAGAGAGATTTATTTTTGATCTTCATAAAAATATAAAATATTCAATAAGTTAGCAAATTTCGAGATAATTAATAGATATTAATTTAAGACCTATATCAATATGATAGATATCTTGCATATATATATCAAAATGATACATATAGCTCTCTAAAATTTAAAGACTTATGAAAAAAATTTTAATAGCGTCATGTTATCTAATTCTTATGTTTAGTGGGAACTTATTTGCCCTCACTTTGGAAGAAGCTATATCTGAATCATTAAATAATAATTTAACTATTAAGATGGAAAATTCTACTCTAGGAATTGCAGAGGAAACTCTTTTACAGTCAAAAGTAGATTTTTTACCAAGTATATCATTAAGCGGCAGTATATCTGAAAGTGAAACTTCTGGCATTACTACTCAGGGAGGAATTACAGGTAGTGAATATGAGCTTAGTCCAAGCAGTAAATCAATTATACTCTCTCAAACTATATTTAATGGATTTGGAAGAGCTTATAGTCTTAAATCAAGTAAGTCAGAGCTTGAACTACAAAGATTAAATAAATTTAAAACAGAACAAGATATTACTTTAGAAACAATTGAAGCCTATTTTAATATATTAGTTTCAGAGAAAACTTTAAAATCTTATGAAGACAATTTCAAGACTGTAAGCGAAAGATTTTCTTCCACAAAAAAAGAGTTTGAAGTTGGATTATCTTCAAAAACAGATGTTGCTCAATCAGAAGCATATTATAACGCAGCAAAAATTGACATGTTAAATGCTAAAATTTCCCATCAAAATATTATGAATGCTTTTAATAATTTAGTTGGTACTGAGGCTAGAAATTTATCATTCTCAAGTATAAATGGATTTTTACCAGAATCTTCTAATGAGTTTAATGAATTAGTTATCAATAACAACTTATCCATTAAAATGGCTCAATCAAATTTAGATATAAAATCCTCAGATGTCGGCATTGCAAGGTCTGCTTACTTTCCTCAGGTTAATTTGACAGCAACAAAAACAGAATTAGATGAATTCTCTTCTACAGTAGATGAAATTACCAATGAGGAAATAGAAGCTACAATTTCGTGGCCAATATTTAATAAAGGAAAATCATCTTCGACAGTAAGGCAGGCTGAGAAACTCAAAAATAGATATATGATTTTATTGCAAAAAACCCAGCAAGATACTCTCACTTTAGCCTCAAATATCTGGCAGAAATACTCAATTTCTAAAGATACTCTAGATGCTGCAAACCTGTCTTACCTTGCAAGTCAAACAGCATTTGAAGGTACCAAAATTGAACAGGAAGTTGGAGAACGTACAGTTCTTGATGTCTTAAATGCAAGACAATCTTTGCTTAATGCTGAAATTAAATTATTTAATGAGCAAAAAAATCAAGAGGTTATTAAAGCTCAAGTTATGTACCTAGCTGGAATTCTAACATTAGAAAACATAAGAGGAATTTAATTTATGCAAACTGATACTATTTGTTTAGGGCTATTATCAACTGGGCCAAAATCAGGTTACGAAATAAAGCAAATTTTTGAGGGACCTTTAAGCGAAATATATTCACTAAGTTATGGTACAATTTATCCTACATTAAATAAATTAATGGATGGCAAATTTGTAACATGTAAGCAACATGCTCAGGACAAAAAACCAGATAAAAAAGTTTACACTATTTCTAAAAAAGGATTAACACTTCTAAAAGATAACCTAATCATTGATGCTACAAATTACTTAAGATCTGGAAACTTCGGTGATCAAGTTAAATCAGAGTTTCTATTATTAATATTATTTTCTAAGAATCTTTCTCATGAAGTTATTGATACTATTTTAAGTCAGAGAATTTCATTTGCTAAACAAAAACTAGAACTAATCAAATATGAAGGACCCATAACTCCCGAATTAGATTCTATAAGGAGTGAAAAAGCTTCTAAATTCATTAGAGGTCTTGCAACTGAATTAATAGAAGCAGGATTAAAATATCTGGAAAAAAATAAAGGAAAGTTAGGTAAATAATTATGTTTAAGAAATTGCCAATGAATTATATTTCAGCTTTTGTCATATTGATCGCTGTGATCTTATGGGTCTTATCAGGCGTGCTCTTTAAGGATTCAGATCAAGAAGTAGAGATTGTTAACGATGCAACTGAAGAAAAAATTATTACAGTGAGAGCTAGCGAATTTGAGGCTAAAGATAAAACATATTTTCTTACTGTTCGTGGAAGAACAGAAGTTGAAAAAAAAGTAATGTTAAAACCAAAGACTTCTTCAACAATCTTAAAGAAATTAGATAAAGGATCATTTGTTAAAAAAGGACAGATTATATGTACTTTAGACCCTGAAAATAGATCAGCAGCATTAGATGAAGCTGTAGCTAATAAAACAAAAGCTCAATTACAATATGACGCCATAAAACAATTAGCTGATGAAGGCTATCGATCAGAAAATGCAGTTGCCACCGCTGATGCTGCTTTAAAAGGCGCCATAGCTCGAGTTGAAATGGCAACAAATGAACTTAATAATACTAAGATTAATGCGCCTTTTGATGGATATATAGAAGATGTATTTGTTGAAGTTGGTGACTTGATCTCACCAACACAACCATGTGCAAAATTGATGCAACTTGACCCTATAACCGTAACTGGAGAGGTTACTGAAAAAAATGTTGAGCTAATTACTGAAAATCAATTGGTAGACGTAAAACTTCTAGATGGAAGTAACTTAAAAGGAAAAATTGACTACGTAAGCAAAAGTGCAAACCCAAGCACTAGAACTTATAAAGTAGAAGCATTGGTTTCAAATAGAGAGGGATTAATTCGTGAAGGCCTAACTGCCGATATGAAAGTACCTCTTAAAAATGTAAAAGCTCATCTTATTCCTTCCTATTTACTGTCCCTAAATGATTTAGGAGATCTAGGAATTAAAATTGTTAATCAAAATATAGTTCGATTTATTGCTATTCAAATAATTGAAGATACTCCTGAAGGTATATGGGTTGCTGGACTTCCTAGTTCAGTAACAATAATAACTGTTGGACAAGAGTACGTAATGGATGGACAAAAAATTAAGGTTCAACTAGTAAATTAGGTAATTTTTAATGATTGAATTTTTAGTTGACCGAAAAAGAACTGCCTTAGCTATTTTAGTTGTCTTAATTTGCGCAGGAATCTTTGGAAGAATAAATATCCCAATTGAAAATGAACCTGAGATAACTATTCCTGTAGTTTATGTTGGCGCTAGTCTCACTGGAATCTCTCCACAGGATTCTGAACGTCTTCTTCTGAAGCCTATGGAAGATGAGATTCGAGGAATTGAAGGCATAGATGAACTTCAAGGTTTTGCATTTGAGAATTACGCTGTAGTGATCGTTCAGTTTGATGCAGCGGAAACTATGAAAAAATCAATTGATAAAGTAAGAGATGCTGTAAATGATGCTAAAGTAAACTTTCCTGATGATGCTAATGATCCAATTGTAAGAGAGGTATCGGTATCAGATGATCCTAGTATTATAATTTCTCTTGATTCTGCTGAAGCTTCAGAGCGTTATATGCTTAATTTGGCTCAAGAAATTAAAAAAGAATTAGAATTAATTCCAGCAATATTTGAAGTTGAGCTTGTAGGAGCAAGAGAAGAGCAGTTAGAGGCAATTTTAAATAGATCTCAGATTGAAAATTATAATATTTCTTTTACAGAGATTATTCGCGCAGTTTCAAATAATAACCAAGTCGTTACAACTGGAGAAATACAGACTGGTCAGGGTCAATTTTCTGTTAACGTACCAGGATTATTTGAAACAAGTAAAGATGTTTATGACCTTCCAATAAGATCAACAGACAATAGTTCTGTTTATCTTTCAGATATAGCTGACCTAAAAAGATCTTTCAAAGATAGAACTCAATATACAAAGGTTAACGGTAAGTCTGGAATCTCACTAATGGTCAAAAAAGGTAGAGGAAGAAATCTAATTGAAACAATTGATGAAGTAGATGAAGTTGTAAAAAGATATAAAGAAAAAGTCTCATCAGAAGTACATTTCACTTATGTCATGGATATGAGAGACATGATGAAAAAAAATGTAAATTCTCTCCAAGGAAATATATTAATGGCCACTATATTTGTGATATTTGTAACAATGCTTGCTCTTGGAATCAGATCTTCATTAATTGTTGGATCAGGAATACCTGTATCAATTCTGATTGCTTTATTTGTGATGTATGTCATGGGTTACGATTATAATTTTATGGTTATCTTCGGCATTTTAGTTGCACTAGGAATGCTTATTGACGGGTCTCTAGTGGTTGTTGAACTTGCAGACCGTAAAATGTTAGAAGGTTTTAATAAGCAGGAAGCATACATTTACTCAGCCAAAAGAATGTTCTGGCCTATTGTGGCATCTGCAGCAACTACGTTGGCAGTATTTATTCCATTATTTTTCTGGCCAGGTGTAAGCGGTCAATTTATGCGCGTTTTGCCAATTACTATTTTTGTTGTTTTAACAGTCGCTCTCATTTTTAGCTTAATGTTTGTTCCAGTAATCGGTAGTGTTTTTGGAAAACCTTCAAATGCTTCCAGTAGTGCCTTTAAAAAGTTAGGCTCTGATCAAAATTTTAATTTAGATCAGATTTCTGGATATATTGGATTCTATGTTGGAATTTTGAATAAGCTTATTAAAAGACCAATTACCACCCTACTCTTAATATTTTCAATAATTTTTATAATCATCTCAAGTTTCTTTAACTATGGAAAAGGCATGATCTTTTTCAATGCTGGAGATCCATATTTTGGAGAAGTGAAGATACATGCTAGAGGTAACTTATCAATTGAAGAGGTAAATAAATTAACAAGTGACGTTGAAGATATTGTCTCTAGCCATCCAGGTGTTATGAATTATTTCTTACAAACAGGTCAATTTAGCGGTGTTAGTCGAGGTGGCGGAAGCTCAGAAGATCTTATCGCATCAGCGTTTTTTGAATTTAAAGATCGAAGTAAAAGGGAGAATGGTCATAAAGTCATAGCTCAAATTAGAGAAGAGTTTTCTGATATTAAGGGTATTAAAATTGAAATAAGTGAGTTGTCTGGAGGGCCCCCTATTGGTAAAGACATACAAATTAGAATAACTGGTCCTTCAAGTGAAAGCTTAATTCCTATCACAAAAGAAATAAGGAATTATATTGATGAGGATGTTGAAGGACTCGTTGGAATCGAGGATACGTTACCTGTACCTCTTGTTAATTGGGAATTAATAATAGATAAACCAAAAGCATCACAGTTTGGAGCAGATGTCTTTACCATTGGAAAGGCAGTTAGTTTAGTTACTAATGGAATCATGATAGGAAAATACAGACCTGATGATGTTGATGATGAAGTTGAAATATATGTTAGATATCCTGCAAATGAACGATCCATTGATCAATTGGATAATGTTATGGTTGAAACAACATCGGGTAAAGTTCCAATAAGCAATTTTGTTGAAAAAAAACCAAAACAAAACGTAAGTTATATTAGAAGGTGGGATGCAAGGAACGCAATGTATATCAAGGCAAATGTTGAGGAAGGTACAATTGCCGGTACAAAAGTTTCACAAATAAGAGATTGGGTTGATACGCAGGCATTTCCTCCATACATAAACGTTGAGTTTGGAGGGGAAAATGAAGAGCAACAAAAGTCAATGAAGTTTGTAACTCAAGCAATGATCATTGCACTTTTGATTATGGCTGCACTCTTAGTGACTCAATTTAATAGTTTCTATCAAAGCTTTATTATCTTGACAGCTGTGCTCATGAGTACTGCAGGAGTATATTTTGGGCTTTTAATCTTTGGCCAACCTTTTTCAGCTATACTTCATGGCGTTGGTGTCGTTTCACTTGCTGGAATTGTAGTAAATAACAATATTATTCTTATTGATGCATATAATTTTTTAAAATTAAAAAATGATGAAGACCTGCATAAAAATGTATTAAAAGCATGTGCTCAACGTTTAAGGCCTATATTCCTTACAACAATTACGACCATGTTAGGTTTAATTCCTCTTGCGTTGAACTACAGTATTGATCCAGTGACTAGAACAATTGAATATGATTCAAATGTAAGTGGATTCTGGACACCTCTGGCACAATGTATTGTTTATGGATTATCATTTTCTGCTTTTTTAACATTAATTGTTACTCCTTGTATGCTTGTACTGCCTGCGCGTCTTAGAGGAATCTTTAAAAAACAAGAAGCTCAAAAAATCACTGCTTAATTAATGCTTAAAAATATTTTATCTACAATATTATTAAGAAAGAAAACAATTTCTACATTATTAGTGATGATATTGCTCTTAGGAGCTATTTCATACGTAACATTTCCTCAAGAAGAAATGCCTGAAATTGATTTAAAAAGAGTTGCTCTAATCATTAAATATGAAGGCATGTCGTCAGATGATATTGAAAAACTAATTACAGAACCTCTAGAAAGAGATCTTATGACAATGGAAGATGTCGATGAAATAGTTTCAATATCTAAAGATAACTTAGCTTCATTTCTCATTGCATTTCACTTAAATACAGAAAATGAAAATCTATCAAAGCTAGTAAGAAATACAGTATCTGATGCATCAGATAAACTCCCTAAAGAAATGGAAATAGCTGAAGTCAAAGAATACAACTCTGCAATGTTTTCAAGAATTTACATTGGACTCCATGGCAATGTATCTTATGAAATTCTCCAAAGAGTAGCCAATTCTTATAAAGAAGAATTAGAGCAGATACCTAATGTAACTGAAGTAAATATAGTTGGTGAAAGAGAAGAAATGGTGAGAGTTACTCTTGACCCATCACTTCTTAAAAAATATGGAATAAATATTTCAGACATTTATCAATCTTTCAAAACCTACAATAATATTGTTCCTGCTGGGATTTTATCGGATGAAAATGCAGATTTTTCTGTAAAAGTTCCGGGGCTTTACCAAAGTTACCGTGATTTAGAAGAACTTCCAATAAATTCAATAGATGGCTTTACTCTAAAGCTAAGCGATGTTGCTGAAGTCAAGAGAACATTTGGTAAAAGGAAAAACATGGTTGTTGTTAATGGTAATCCAGCCTTAAGCATGGAAGTTTCACGAAGTGGAGGAACCAATATAATTGAAACTTATGATGATGTAAAAAAAGTCCTTGCTGAAAATGAAGGTAGATTTCATCCTCTTGTAAGCACGTCAATTGTTGATGATGAGTCAACTGAAATTAAAACAAGAATTGAGTCCGCAGAAAATACAGTGAATACAGCTGTTATATTAGTTATGATTATTGTCATCGCTGCACTAGGAATAAGAAGTGGAACACTTGTTGGATTATCAATCCCAACAACATACTTATTTTCAATCCTGATTCTTGATTATCTAGGTATGACTTATAATTTAATGACAGTTTTTGGATTAATATTAGCTGTAGGATTATTAGTTGACGGACCAATTGTTATCACAGAATTTGCAAGATCTGAGCAAGAAAAAGGTGTTAAAAGAAGTCAATCTTACCTCAATGCATCACATAGTATGTTTTGGCCCATAGTGGCTTCTTCACTTACTACTATTGCAGCATTCTTCCCTCTACTCGCTTGGCCGGATGTACTGGGTCAATGGTTAAGGGTTATACCTTTGACTGTAATTGTTGTTCTCTCAACCTCTCTTATAGTGACCTTAATATTTCTTCCTGCTATGGGCTCTATGATTGAGAAAAAAACATCGAGCATGTCGTCAGATTCAATCCGAAAAGATAATTATTTCTTGAAGAAGTATGAATCATTGCTTGGAAGTGCAATTAAAAGTCCTTTTATAGTTTTAGTGCTTACTTGTTTGTCTTTCGCCGCAGTAATAATGCTATACAACAAATATAATAATGGAATTATTTTTTTTCCTAACGATGAAGCTGCTACTGCTAGGATTGAAATAATGGCTAAAGGTAATTTTTCACCTGAAGAAACAGCTGCTTATGTATCTGAAGTAGTCCAAATCATTGATGAGAATCCATATATCAAAAACTACGTTGCAAATACTACGAGTAGAGATCGCATATGGTTATTTGATAATACACCGACTGATCTCATTGGAAGAATTTGGTTAGATCTTATAAATACGAAAGATAGGCCAAATAGCAATACTGTCTTTGAAGAGATGCAAGTAAAATTAAATACACTTCACGGTTTTGAAGCAAGAGTTTCTGCAAATACTTATAGTTCATCAATTGTGGGCACAAAAGATATTGAGATTGAAGTCTCTTCAGCCGATAAAAGATTGTTAACTCAAGTAGCTAAAATAGTAAGTAGCAAGCTTAATACTCTTGAAGGCGTCAAAGATGTTGAGGTTAAATATC